>DAIRFL010000281.1:0-1807 GCA_036795105.1 Flavobacteriaceae bacterium
AAATAATGTTGATATATAATTTTTGCGAAAACTAAACTAAACTAAACAATGAACGGAGCGGGCTATCGCTCCGTTTGTTTTTTGGTCTATTTTCAATGATTAGTGTTGGTTGAGACGGAAATCTGAATAAGCGTTCATTCCGTGCTCGTGTAGGTCTAAGCCCTCTAGTTCTTCTTCTTTTGAAACTCTGATTCCCATTGTTCTCTTGAGTGCGTAAAGAATGATAAATGAGGTTGCAATACAGAAGACACCGACTGCAACGACTCCTTCTAGTTGGTATAGGAATTGATCCCATCCTGCTAAGTCTCCAAAGATTCCGACTGCTAAGGTTCCAAAGATTCCAGTTCCTAAGTGTACTGCGATAGCTCCTACTGGATCGTCTAATCTCAAGCGATCAATAAGGCTAACAGCGAGTACGATGATTGCTCCAGCGATCAATCCAATTACAATGGATTCCATTGGAGACATTAAATCTGCTCCTGCAGTAATTCCAACAAGGCCTCCTAAGATTCCGTTTAAGAACATGGTAAGGTCAAAGTTTTTGTAGAGAAAGGTCGATAAGATAAAAGCTCCAAATCCACCTGCAGCTGCTGCTAATGAAGTTGTTACAAGTACAAGTGAGGTTGTTCCTGGGTCAGCTGATAATACAGATCCTCCGTTAAATCCAAACCATCCTAACCATAGAATAAGAACTCCTGCAGTTGCTAATGGAATATTGTGACCTGGTATTGCTTTGATGGTTCCGTCTTTTCCAAATTTTCCAATACGAGCTCCTAAAAGATATACTGCTACTAATGCAGCCCAACCTCCAACAGAGTGAACTAGCGTTGATCCAGCAAAGTCATAGAAACCTGCGTCATCTCCACCTAAAGTAGAAAGGAATCCACCTCCCCATTGCCATGAACCTACAATTGGATAGATAATTCCAACATACAGGATAGTAAAGATCATAAAAGGACCTAATTTAATTCGTTCAGCTACTGCTCCAGATACAATAGTTGCAGCAGTTGCAGCAAACATTCCTTGAAATAAGAAATCGGTCCAATAAGTGTATCCACCATCGGCATAGGCTGTAGTTAATCCACCCTCTGGCAAACTTAAACCGAAGCCTGAGAATCCTATGAATCCGTTGAAGTCACCTGGGTACATTAAATTAAAGCCTGCGATAAAATACAAGAGCAATCCTGCGGTGATGATAAAAATGTTTTTAAATAAAATGTTGATCGTGTTCTTTTGTCTGGTGAGCCCAATTTCCAAAAATGAAAATCCTAAGTGCATAAAAAATACCAATGCGGTACTGAGCATCATCCATATATTGTTAGCGGTAAATAATCCAGCTTCCATAATTTTTGTTTTGTATAGCTATTGCTATGATTTTTTAATTTTTTTATTGAATTCTTAGTTGATGCCTTCGTGTCCGTTTTCACCGGTTCTAATTCGATAAGCTTCACTTATTTCAGAGACGAATATTTTTCCATCTCCAACATTTCCTGTTTTTGCAGCTTTCATAACGGCTTCTACGGTTCGCTCTAAGAAGTTGTCTGATACTACTATGGATAGAATTCTACGCTGGATGTCTGTAGTGCTATATGAGATGCCGCGGTAAACGTGACCTTCTTTTTCGTTTCCAACTCCGGTTACATCCCAGTAACTAAAGAAATTGACTTCGATCTCGTGCAAGGCGTCCTTGACATCGTCGAATTTTGATTTTCTGATAATTGCTTCAATTTTTTTCATAATGAATAGTGTTAAATCAGGTTTTTAATTGATTTCGAACCAAAAGTATATATATTTTTAGGTGTACCCC
>DAIRFL010000282.1:0-1802 GCA_036795105.1 Flavobacteriaceae bacterium
AATCTTTTTAAATTTAACCTTCTTTACATTATTATGTAATATGATGGTTACCTTTATAGTGTAAATCAATCAATACAATCACCATGAAAACAAACTATCAAATTTTAGTGATCGGAGGAGGAACAGGTGGAATCATGACTGCTGCTCAATTTCTAAAAAAAGACAAAAATCTATCCATTGCAATTATTGAACCTGCAGATACTCATTGGTACCAACCCGCTTGGACTCTTGTAGGGGCAGGAACCTTTGATCTTGCTAAGACAAAGCGTTCTATGGCCAGTGTAATGCCTAGTGGAGTGGACTGGATTAAAGACTATGCAATTGGATTTAACCCACAAGAAAATACAGTAAGAACTAAATCTAATGGAGACATTAGTTATGAGTACCTAGTAGTGTCTCCAGGTCTTGTAATGGCACCTGAACTCATCGAAGGACTTCCCGAAGCACTCGATAAGGGTGTGGTGTGTAGCAATTATACCGATCCAATTCACACTTGGAACGTACTTAAAAATTTCAAAGGTGGAAATGCCTTGTTTACACAACCATCTACGCCTATTAAATGTGGTGGAGCTCCTCAGAAGATTATGTACTTAGCGGCTCATTATTTTAAAAAGAACGGACTGGCAGATAAGACGAATGTTATTTTTGCAACTCCTGGGTCAGTGATTTTTGGGGTTCCAGAAGTAAAGGCAACCCTTGAGAAAGTACTACACCGTTACAAGGTTCATTTTAAACCTTTTTACGCTCCATTTAAAATTGACGCTGAAAAACAGATCGCTTATTTTAAAGATGTAGCTCCTGCGGAAAATAACAGAACTATTGAAGTGGATAAAGCGATTGGCGAAAAACTTAGTGATGGAGTTATCGAGATCCCATTCGATATGCTTCACTTAGCACCACCTCAAGCAGCACCAAAGTTTGTTCGTGACTCAGAATTAGCGAATGCTGATGGTTGGTTAGATGTCAATATCAATAGCTTACAGCACAATAAATTTGAAAATGTATTTGGTATAGGAGATGTAGCGGCCTTACCTACTGCTAAAACTGGTGCAGCGATTCGTAAACAAGTTCCTTTGGTTGTTGAGAATATCTCTCGATTGATGAACGCTCAAAAAGAAATGGACGCTTCATATAACGGTTACTCATCTTGTCCACTAGTGACAGGATACGGTAAAATGGTACTCGCAGAGTTTGATTATAATAATAAGTTTACTCCAGATCCTAAGTTAAAGCAGATGCTCATATTTAATTCAGCAAAAGAGCATTGGAGACTTTGGATGTTGAAAAAATTTATGCTTCCTTATTTGTATTGGAACAAAATGTTAAAAGGTAAAAACGTGTAATTTGTTTTGGTTGATTGGAAAAGGGCGGTGCTTTCGGGTACTGCCTTTTTTTGTATGTGACCTGTGTTACTAAAGGTGTGAATCGCATCGAGTACTTTTACTTTTTTAAAATGTAATATTATGTTTAATAGATGTATTAGAGCCATAGCGGGAACTTTTGTGCTCCTCAGTTTGCTTTTAGCAATTTATGTCAATATCAACTGGTTGTGGTTTACCGCATTTGTAGGGGTGAACCTCATTCAATCTTCCATTACGAAATGGTGTTTAATGGAGACTATTCTCAAAAAATTGGGAGTAAAAGATACTCCAGCTAAGGCTGATTGTTGCAGTTAATTTAGGTTGATCAACTTTATCAATAGTCGTATAATAAGTATTAATAACTTTTTGTTTAACTCGAGGATAATATCTCTTATTTTTGAGTGAAAATTATATAGCATTATAAAAAGAATAAATAACTAA
>DAIRFL010000283.1:0-1790 GCA_036795105.1 Flavobacteriaceae bacterium
GTATGATACGGGCTAAGTGATCACAAAACCCCCTATAGCTTTTTGAGCTCATTAAACTTTCATTATCTCAGCTTCTTTGTGCTGGTAGGTCTCATCAATTTTAGAGATGAATTCATTGGTAAGCTCCTGAACAGAAGCCTCAGCATCTTTTAAGAAATCTTCGGTTAAATCTAAAGTTTTAAGATCTTTCATCGCATCGTGACGTGCAGAACGCACTCCTACCTTAGCATCTTCTGCTTCGGCTTTTGCGACCTTAGAAAGCTCTTTTCTTCGTTCTTCGGTTAATGGAGGAACGTTGATGATAATGATATCACCGTTATTCATAGGGTTAAATCCTATATTGGCTTGTAGAATGGCCTTTTCAATTTCACCGAGTAAGCTCTTTTCCCATGGTTGAACTGAAATTGTTCTAGCATCTGGAGTATTGATATTTGATACCTGTGAAAGAGGAGTTTGAGAACCGTAATAGTCCACCATAACACTTGAGAGCATCGATGGATTTGCTTTTCCAGCTCTAATTTTAATAAATGCCTTTTCTAGATGAGCGATTGCCTTATTCATGCTTTCTCTACTACTATCTAAAACAAATTGAATTTCTTCTTCCATGAGATTAGGTTTAGTTTATAAATTAACAACAGTTCCAATATTCTCTCCAGAGAGGAGTTTTATTAAGTTTCCTTTGGTGTTCATATCGAATACCACAATTGGAAGTTCGTTTTCTTGACTAAGTGTAAATGCTGTAGTGTCCATTACTTTAAGTCCTTTGTTGAGGACCTCATTAAAGCTAATAGTGTCAAATTTAGTCGCATTAGCATCTTTTTCAGGATCAGAGGTGTAGATTCCATCTACACGAGTTCCTTTGAGAATCACATCAGCTTCAATTTCAATAGCGCGTAATACAGCTGCTGAATCCGTCGTGAAGTATGGATTACCAGTTCCTCCACCAAAGATTACAACTCTTCCCTTTTCCAAATGCCTAATAGCCCTTCTTCTAATGAATGGCTCTGCTACTTCATTGATTTTAATCGCTGTCTGCAGCCTAGTTTGTACTTCGATATTCTCTAATGCTGATTGAAGCGCTAGTCCATTGATAATGGTTGCGAGCATTCCCATATGATCTCCTTGAACGCGATCCATACCATTACTCGCTCCTGTAAGACCTCTAAAGATATTACCCCCTCCGATTACAATAGCTACTTCGACACCTTTTTCTACTACTTCTTTAATTTCCTGAGCATATTCCGCTAGACGATTGGCATCGATTCCGTATTGCTGTTCACCCATTAGGGCTTCACCTGAAAGTTTGAGTAAGATTCTTTTATAAGACATGCTTTGAAAATTGTTTTCACAAAATTAATCAAAAAAAGCCGTTTTTACGAAGAAAAACGGCTTTTAGATATGATTGTTTACTTAAGCTTAACCTAAAGCAATTCTTACAAAAGAAGTTACTTTTAAGTCTTTGTCATAAGATTGTACGTATTGAGCTACGCTAACTTTGCTGTCTTTGATAAACGCTTGGTTTACTAAGGTGTTGTCTTTAAAGAAACGACCTAATTTACCTTGAGCAATTTTATCTAACATCGCTTCTGGCTTTCCTTCTTGACGCAATTGATCTTTAGCAATTTCGATTTCTTTGTCGATTACTGATTGATCAACACCGTCCTGGTCAAGTGCTACTGGATTCATTGCAGCAGCTTGCATTGCTACATCTTTAGCAGCAACCTCAGCTCCTTCAACATTAGCAGAAAGACCAACTAAAGTAGCGATCTTGTTCCCAGCGTGGATATAAC
>DAIRFL010000284.1:0-1745 GCA_036795105.1 Flavobacteriaceae bacterium
AACGAGAACGAATTATCCCCATTCACGAATTAGAAGAAGGCAAACGCATTCTCATTAGAAATGGTGAAATCATTCCTTCAGATGGTCGATTGTTAAAAGGAGAAGCAGAAATTGACTACGCCTATGTGACGGGTGAATCAAAAGCTGTAACTAAATTTATCGGTGATCGCATCTATGCTGGTGGGAGGCAACTAAGTGGAGCTATCGAGCTACTGACAACCAAATCAGTATCTCAATCCTATCTCACTCAACTTTGGTCCAATGACAGTTTTGATCCTCTAGCTCAGGGTCATTTTCAAAACCTTACTGATCGCATCAGCAAATACTTTACGACAGTCATATTAAGTATAGCTATTGTATCAAGTGTTATCTGGTTGTTTATCGACGCTTCTCAAAGCATACAAGTACTCACGGCAGTTCTTATTGTTGCCTGCCCCTGTGCACTAGCACTTGCTGCTCCATTTACCCTAGGTAACTTACTTCGTATATTTGGCACTCACAAACTCTATATTAAGGACGGGATTACCCTGGAAAAGCTAGCAAACACCAATGCTGTTGTCTTAGACAAGACAGGAACTTTGAGTGCGGCAAAAGATATGGACTACCACTATATGGGAACCCCTTTATCTGAAATAGAAAAAGTATATGTAGCCAGTACACTTAGAGCTTCACACCACCCCTTGAGCAGAAGCCTTTACGAGCTGATGGACAAGGGAGAATTACTTCAACCTAAGGATTTTGAAAATGTAGTTGGACAGGGGATTAAAGCCTCTTTTGAGGGTGTTGAAATTCGGTTGGGAAACAGTGAATTCACCAATAATACTGATAAAATTCCAGCGGATGAAACCTCTGTTTTCTGTAGTATTGACGGAGTGAATAAAGGTCGTTTTATCTTCAAATCCTCCTATAGAAAAGGATTAAAAGAATTATTGCGCAGATTAAACCACTTTGCCTCTATTCACATTCTTACTGGAGATAATCAGGGGGAACGATCCAATCTTGAAGCACTGAGTCCAAAAGGGACCACAATGCTCTTTAAGCAGCAACCTCAAGACAAATTAGACTATATCAAAAATCTAAAACAACAAAACAATTCAGTCATCATGGTAGGTGATGGTCTCAATGATGCTGGAGCTCTAAAAGAGTCTGATGTAGGGATTGCTATTACCGAAGATATTGCGGTATTTACTCCTGCATCAGATGCGATATTAGACGCCTCAGTGTTTGATAAACTCGATCAATTTATTTCAATTTCAAAAAGTGGGATTAAAGTCATTCGATTGAGTCTATTAATTTCTCTTTTTTACAATCTCATTGGGATCACCATTGCTGTGATGGGAATCTTAAAACCTGTATATGCTGCAATCCTCATGCCTATTAGTTCCATTTCTGTAGTCGTATTTGCAACCATTGCTTCCAAATGGATTAGCAGAAAACTATAATTCACTCATTTTTCAACATTATTTTGTTTAAATTTAATCATGTCAAATGACAATTATCATATGATATCAAGCTCTGTGAATCTATTTTTACGAAAATTTTAACATTTGTCTGTAATCTATTTATTGCTTTCAATTAGTGTTACTGTCGCCATCGGCTTTTTTATTGCGTTTATCACCGCTGTTCGAAAAGGTCA
Source organism: Flavobacteriaceae bacterium (assembly GCA_036795105.1). Lineage (GTDB taxonomy): Bacteria > Bacteroidota > Bacteroidia > Flavobacteriales > Flavobacteriaceae > MAG-120531. The sequence goes on from DAIRFL010000284.1 coordinate 1,637, forward strand.
ATTTGACGATGGGTACACCCCCTCTGTTCGAATGCTATTCGAAGATGAGTTAATTACTACTGAAAAAACCAAAACTAAACATACTAACCAAACCGATATTAAATAAACC
>DAIRFL010000285.1:0-1743 GCA_036795105.1 Flavobacteriaceae bacterium
CTTTAAATCAGTTTCTTAAAACAAATTTTCATAATTTAGAGATACCAAAGATTGAACAATGATTGATTTTGATAAAAATAAAGCTCGCAATTCTACCAATGCGATTAAAAGGCTTTATATCTCCATGCAGTACTTAATAAGCAGAGGTTTTTACAAACCCATGGGAAGATCCGGAGAAGGATTGAGGTCTGCTCTTTTAGAACTATCTCCTGAAATTTACGGCAGTATTGCAGATCAAAAAAACGAAATTGATGGACTTAAGTACATTCTCGATCGGTTACCTGAAGGAATCCATCAGTGTACTCATATCAATTTGACTTCAGATGAGGGCTTTAGCAATACCCATTACAAGGTAATTATACCTGCTAAGAGAAGAAGAAATTGCTATCGTATCGATCCTGAACAGATGAATATTGAAATCACTCGTGGAAGGTCTGATATCTACGATATTCTGACGCATTTGACTTTTTTGTACATCGAAGCAGATAAATTACTAAAGAGAATTTACACAAGTGATAGTAAATCCTTAAACAGGGATTGGATTAAAATTGAAGCTGCGGTATCCAAGAAGAAGCTCAATCAAATGGAGCTTGAAAATACGCTAATTCACTTAGCGAGTTTAATGGGGAGAACCTATACTGAACTTGAAGAGGCACACCGTCATTTTGCGACTAAATCACAGCCTCATAAATTCATTGAAATCATCTACGGGATGGGTAAATTAGCCCTCGATGAAAAAATGAACTCAAATTCGAGAATCATCCGATTTAGTCCATTGCTTAGAGAGCGTCTCGGGCATCATATCTACGGTGAAAAATGGGCTAATAACATCAAAGACCTCTTAAATAAAAAGAAGCTCATCAAACGACCTATACATCTGATCAGTGCTAATATGCATTCGGTAATGAATGCACTTTTTGCTCAAAAGGCACTACAGAAGGAGTTTGGGTCCAAGCCCTCTTTAGCGATATATCAAGAGCTTAGTGAACCCTCAAATGAAGCTTTGAGGACTAAAGTGATGAACTATGCTCAAAAAAATGGAATGGTATATCTCAAAGATTCTTCGGGTACGAATATAGATGTTCAACTATTTGATATGGCCTATTGCAATGAGGACGCTTGTAGCTTCTACAGCCCAAAAGAATTAGAAATGGCTCCTGTTTTAATGGTGATGGATTACGCATTTGGAGAACAGGCCTTTGAAACTATCGATGAGTTTTTAAAGCCTATTCAAATTGATAATAAGGAACAGTATATAAATATGCAGTCGATTTCCATTATGGGAAAAGCTGGAATCTTAGAGGGTAAAAAAGGTGATTTAATGATCCCCAATGCTCATATATTTGAAGGAACTGCTGACAACTATCCCTTTGAAAATTCATTAAAAGCAAGTGATTTTTCAGATAGTGATTTGGGGGTTCAAGAGGGAACCATGATCTCGGTATTGGGAACTTCTTTACAAAACAGGGATCTCTTGAGTTATTTTAAAAACTCCAGTTGGAATGTCGTCGGCTTAGAAATGGAAGGAGTCCACTATCAAAAAGCCATACAGGCAGCTTCAAAAATTAGAGGAAATATCAAAAAGGATATTGTTGTTCGCTACGCATACTACGCATCGGATAACCCCTTAGAAACAGGAAGCACCTTAGCTTCTGGCGGTCTTGGAAATACCGGAGTAAAGCCAACTTATGCAATTACTGAAAAGATTTTAGAACAAATTTTTAAAGAGAATTAGAGTAGATT
>DAIRFL010000286.1:0-1729 GCA_036795105.1 Flavobacteriaceae bacterium
TATCGACAGATTTATCGGCCTCTATGGCTTCTAAAATAGCTCTAATACCGTAAATCTTTGTTTCTTTTTCCATTAGTTCGTGCTATTTAATTGATTGACCAACTCTTTGAGGTCTTCTAGTTTCGATAGTTTGTATTTCTTTTCCTTGATAATTTTTTTGTAGGTCTTCTCATCGACGATACCTGATTCAATTACTTTTTTATGAGATTTAGTCATTTGATATACCTGTGTCCCATTGATAAGCACAAAGAAGGATTGGTCAGTCCATGAAGCGTCTTGATTATTTCCCTGGTTGGAAGTGGGAAGTGCAATTGCTTCTCTATGGCTCTCTTCGACCATCTTTCTGTGAAACTTATATAATCCATAGGGGTTTGGTGATACAATAAGCTCGAAAGTAGCAACCTTGCTTTCAGAACTCAGATAATGAGCAGAAAAAGTTCTTCCAAGATGGGTAGCCTTCATACCATCGGTGAGTTTGAGCTGATAGATTTCCCCGTCAACGGCACTTTTAAGCTCAAATAGGTCTTTTCCCATATGATAACGCATCGCTCCTTCAAATTGTTTACCATCCCTAAACACCAAACGAGTATCAGTGAAATTTTTATCCAAATAAGGTGACCCTTTGATGTTTCTGTTTTCTAGAACAGCTCTTTTGAGTTCTATATTCGCGTTGGAAATATCTCTAGGATCAATAGATATATTCTGAGCCCAAATTAGGCTTGGAATAAACAGTAAAAAGAGTAATTGTTTCATAGTGTAAAAGTATTAAAAAAAAAGCACCCACCTTAGTGAGTGCTTTTAATAACCAATTTAATGGGTTAAAGAATTTTAATCAATTCTTAGTTTTTATCCCACCAAAGTTTAGTGTCTTGATTGTCAGCTCCTTGAGCAGCAACTGCAGCATTGTAGTTAGCTTCGTTTAATGCAGCTGTATTAGCTGAATAACCGTATCTAACTGGAATGCCAGTTCCAGATAATGCATCTGGAGCAGGGCTCAATTGTGGATAGTCTAATCTTCTCCACTCAGACCAAGCTTCAAATCCTTGTAAGTATAAGGACACCCACTTTTCAGTAGCAATTTGTTCCATTGCTTTAGCAGAATCAAATTGAACAGAAGCTTGAGCTAAGTATGCAGTAGCATCCTCAGCAGAAACTCCCCATTGATCCATAGAAGCTAGGATACCTTTAGCGTACCACTCGCCTGCATCATCAGAAGTCCATCCTCTTACAGCAGCCTCAGCAATTGAGAAAGCTACTTGAGCGTAAGTAAAGATTGCACCACCTTTTTGAGTACCGTCATAGATTACATCGCTATCGATAAAAGATACATCAGACTGAAGAACGTTAGGATCCTCAACTCCGTAAGGAATACCTGCGTAATCTCCACCAGAAGCTGGTAATTCACCATACTCAGCAAGCCGAGGATCATTCATAGAGCTTAAATGATTTACTAAAACATCACTTAGAGCGTAATCCTCACGAGTTTCGAAACGATCTTGCCAAGGGTTGTCATTAGTATCCTCAGTTAAGTAAGGGTAATTGATGTTTTCTGCAACACTTCCGATTGCTCCAGAACGAGCCTCGTTGAATTTAGCTTTAGCAGTAGCAGCATCAGCATCAGCGATACGCATTGCCATTGTTAATTTCAAAGTGTTTGCGAACTTTTTCCAATCACTCATATTTCCACCAAAGAGAATATCTCCATTGACAGAAGCAGAAGTATTAATTG
>DAIRFL010000045.1:0-10763 GCA_036795105.1 Flavobacteriaceae bacterium
GTCTTTTAGAGAAAGTCTCCCGATGAGCTCTTCCTTGTCGTTTACCACATATATGGAATGAACTCTTGTGACGTTTTCAGCCTGAGCCCTCATTTCTTTAATACATTTTGTCACGGTCCAATTGTCGTGGACTTTGACTAACTCTTTTGCCATAAGTCCCCCTGCAGAGTTCTCGTCGTAACGAAGCAGATCTACAATATCTTGAGCGTGTTCTCGGTCATCTATATTTAGAATAACCTTTTTGAGCATGTTTTTAGGGAGCTCAGCAACGATATCCGCAGCGTCATCAGTATCGAGTTCTGCGAGCTCAATAGCGATTTCTTTGGCTGTTAAATTGGATAGAATACCCTCTCTGAGATCTTCTTCTAACTCAGTAAGTACATCAGAGGTGAGTTCTGAATCGAGGAGTTTGATGATATAAGTACCAGCATCAACGGTGTCGATCTCATTGATAATTTCAGCGATATCAGCAAAGTGAAAATCGTCAAAGATGTTCTTTAACTTCTTATCACTTCCCGTTTCGATGAGTTGTTTAATTTCATCGATTAATTCTTCGCTGAGTTTAAATGGTGTCATCGCTTAATTTCTTAGTTAAGGATACAAATTCATCCACCCCTAATGCTTCGGGTCTTTTGTCAAAGATAACATCTTCTTTTACAATAGCATTAGGAATCATTGATTTTAAACTATTTCTAAGTGTTTTTCTACGCTGATTAAAGGCTGTTTTTACTACCTTAAAAAACATTCTGTCATCACATCCCAGATCTTGATGTTCTTTTCTAATAAGGCGTAATACTCCAGAATCTACCTTGGGTGGAGGATTAAAAACTCCTGGTGGAACTGTAAATAAGTATTCGGCCTCATAGTAAGCTTGTACTAAGACCGAAAGGATCCCATAAGTTTTAGATCCAGGTCCTGCACAGATTCTCTTTGCGACCTCTTTTTGAAACATACCGCTAAATTCAGGGATGCGTTCACGGTTTTCAAGTGTTTTAAAGATAATTTGCGAGGAGATATTATAAGGGAAATTGCCAATGATGGCAAATTGCAATCCTGGAAATAGTTGATCTAGGTCAAACTTTAAAAAGTCAGCATACACAACCTCAAAAGAACGAGTTCTTGATTGAAGTGCGACCAATGGCTTAAACTCTTCATTGAGATAATCGATCGACTCTTTGTCGAGATCCATAGCGATTAGATCGATGTCTTGCTCGACTAGGTATTTGGTCATCACTCCTGTTCCAGGTCCAATTTCAAGTACCTGATTAGTCTCTTTTAAAAGGAGTATACTCGCTATTTTTTCAGCGATGTTTTCATCTTTTAAAAAGTGCTGTCCTAAGTATTTTTTTGCTTGAACTCCATTAGAGCTCGCCTTTGATCTATGGCTGTTTGTATGCTTTCTGCCTTTGGCCATAGTGCTCTTTTTAGTGAGTGCTAATCAATTCTAAATTCGTTCTAAAGGAAAGTTGTTTTTCTCCAAATTTGATAAAGGCTTCGTTTTCTATTTGAATTCCTTCATTTTTACTAAAGGATTCAATGTCTTCTAGAGAATTAGCAGTAAACTGAATCGAATAGGTTAGTCCTCCCATCTCTTCACTTACCATTACTCGACACATTTTTGCTTCAGTAAATTTGCCGGTCTTTAAAACTGTAGGGATATGGGTATTTTGCATCCATTCTATCCATTGATCGAGAATGCTCTCATCCACATTCGTAGTAATATTGTAAATATACATCCTAGTCTATTTTATCAAATCCAGTATAAGGTCTTAGTACTTCGGGAATGATGATTCCCTCTTTTGTTTGGCAGTTTTCTAAAATTCCAGCCATAACTCTTGGAAGCGCTAAGGCACTTCCGTTAAGCGTGTGAGCTAGTTGATTTTTGCCATGCTCATCTTTGTATCGAAGCTTTAAACGATTGGCTTGAAAGGTTTCAAAATTCGATACAGAACTGATTTCTAACCAGCGATCTTGTCCTGCTGAAAAGAGTTCAAAATCATAGGTGAGGGCAGAGGTGAATCCTAAATCTCCTCCACAGAGTCTCAAGATTCTATAGGGAAGTTCAAGCTCTTTTAAAATTTGTTTAACGTGGGCTACCATCTCTTCTAAAGCCTGATAGGAACGATCGGGATGTTCCACTCTAACAATTTCAACCTTGTCGAATTGGTGAAGTCTGTTGAGTCCTCTTACGTGTGCTCCATAGGATCCAGCTTCTCTTCTAAAACAAGGTGTATAGGCGGTGTATTGGATGGGTAGTTCTTTTTCAGAAACAATACTGTCTCTAAAGATATTGGTCACAGGTACCTCTGCAGTTGGAATCAAATAGAGGTCGTCAATTCCAATGTGATACATCTGTCCTTCTTTATCAGGAAGTTGGCCTGTTCCGTATCCAGAAGCCTCATTGACTACTAGTGGTGGTTGTACCTCTGTATATCCAGCTTCGGTGTTCTTATCCAGAAAATAACTGATAAGAGCGCGTTGTAATCGAGCCCCTTTTCCCTTGTATACTGGAAAACCAGCACCGGCAATCTTCACTCCAAGTTCGAAATCGATCAGGTCGTATTTTTTAGCGAGTTCCCAGTGAGGAAGTGCGTCTTCTCCAAGTTTTGGTAAGTCACCTTCATTGAGAATAATTTCGTTGTCTTCTTCTGAATTTCCCTTAACAACCGTTTGATGAGGAACATTTGGTATTTGATAAAGAGCCTCATTTAGTTCTTCTACTAAGTGGTTGAGTTTTTCACCTAAGTCCTTGATAGATTGTTTTAAAGTAGCGGTCTCAGCTTTTAAAACTTCAGCTTCTGCAGCTTTACCACTTTTGTAAAGACCTCCAATATCCTTGGAGAGTTTATTCATTTGAGCAGAGGACTCATCGAGCTGAGTTTGTGTTTTTCTTCGATTGCTATCGAGTTCTAAAACGCGATCGAGCATTGGTTTTGCATCGATTGTTCTCTTGTCTAAAGCTTTGATAATCGCTTCTTGGTGATCTCTAATGTATTGGAGTTGCAACATAATTATTCAATTCTCTGGCAAAGATAATAAATAGGGGATTGGGTTTAAGCCTTTTTTTGCTTAATCCACGATAGGGATTGGGCTTTGTCTTTTTGAAGTTGTTCTTCTAAGTGTTTGATGGTTTCAAATTTTTGTTCATCTCTCAGTCGATGAAGTAGTGCGATGCTGATGTTCGATTGGTAGAGGTCTTTGTCTAAATCAAAAAAATGGATTTCTACCGTTTGTTTTGTACCATCAACAGTAGGCTTTGTTCCAATGTTCATCATTCCGTAAACCTTGGTTGAATCAATAATCGCTGTTGCGATATAGACTCCTTGATAAGGGATTAGTTTATTGGGTTCATCAATCTGAATGTTGGCAGTGGGATATCCAATGGTTCTCCCCAGTTGGTTTCCGTGAACCACTTCACCTTTTAATTGGTAATGATACCCTAAATAGGTATTGGCAGTAGTGATGTCTCCTTTTTTAAGTGCAGTTCTAATTTTGGTAGAACTGATGGAGATTTCATCGATCTGTTTCGCTTGAATTTGTTGTACTTCAAATTCAAATTCTTTTCCAAATTCAATCAAGTCGTCAATATCGGCATTTCTGTTTCTTCCAAAACGGTGATCGTATCCGATGATAATCTGTTTTGTGTGCAATCCTTTTACCAAGATGTTTTCTACGAATTCTCTAGCAGTAAGTCTTGAGAATTCAAGGTCAAAAGGATAAACTACTAAATAATCAATACCCAATTCTTCGAGAACCTTCTTCTTTTCTTCTAAACTAGTGAGTAATTGTAGTTTAGCACCTTCTGATAAAACTGTTCTAGGATGTGGATCAAAAGTGAATACTAGGGATTTAAGTCCCTTTTTAGTCGCTTCTTCGACTAACTGTTTTAATATAGTTTGATGTCCCTTGTGTAAACCGTCAAAAGAACCAATGGTTACACAGCACTTTGTCTGAGGATCTAAAACAGGAATTGTATAGGTGGTTGTCAACTTAAAGTTCTTTTTTTGTGAATTCTTTTTCTTATATTTGATTTGATGATCAAAACTATGAAAGCAAAAATAACCTTTGTTTTATCAATAGCCTTAATTTTTTTAAGCTTTTCTCTGTTTGCACAAGAGGGATACTGGAAAGAAGTGGAGCTCACTTCTAAGAACCAATCCCTACTGAAGACTGATGTTAACAGTGAACAGTCAAAATTATTTGAGCTCAATTTTAAAGAGTTGATGACTCATATTAACGATAAGGGGCGTAGTAGTTTGTTGTTGCCTGATCGCAATGGAGCCTTACAGACCTATGTGCTGGAGCCATTTCAACAATTAGCACCAGAACTCGCCAAGACCTATCCTGGTATTCGATCATTTAAAGCGCATCGTAAAGAGAGTGGTGAGCAGCTTTGGATTTCAATTTCAAAATTTGGAATTCAGATGATGAATATGGATCCTAAATCGAAGTACCACACATTTTTGGAGCCCTCCGAGTTAAATTCAAAGTACTATACTTTATTTTCTAGTAAGGATAAGAGTGAACAAGAATCCTTTCTTTGTTTGACTAAAGATTACAGTCAGCTTTCAAATTCGCTGTCTTCTGTACTTATTCCTGAACAGGTTTCTTTTAAGACGTATCGATTGGCAGTGTCTGTTTCTGGAGAGTACACAAGCTATTTTGGAGGTACAGTCGAGGGGGCGCTATCTGCAATTAATGCTACGCTTACCAGGGTTAACGGTATATTTAATACGGATCTGTCAGTAAAATTAGAGTTGATTAGCGCTACAGTTTCTGTAATTTATACCGATGCTGAAACCGATCCTTATTCGAGCGATTACAATTCTGAACTCCAAACAACCTTGGACGAAGTAATCGGTACTGACAATTACGATATTGGGCATTTATTTTTACAGGGATCTAGCAATGGAAATGCAGGTTATATTGGAGGTATTTGTTTAAATGGGAAAAAAGGTTCAGCATTTACTTCTGGATCTAGTCCTCAAGGAGATTCTTTTGATATCGATTATGTGGCTCATGAGATGGGTCATCAATTAGGAGCAAATCACACCTGGTCCTATCAATCGGAAGGTACTAGAGCTCAAGTAGAACCAGGATCAGGTACGACCTTGATGAGCTATGCAGGTATTGTGAGCGGTGAAAATATCGCTTCTCAAGCCTCTGATTATTTTCATGGAATCAGTATTGATCAAATCAAATTAACCTTGTCTAATCGCTCTTGTGGAACTACTGAGGCTGTTGAGAACACCAAACCTGAGTTGAGTTCGGTTCCCAATTATAAAATCCCTAAGAAAACACCTTTCAAATTGAAAACGACAGCAGTGGATCAAGAAACTCAATCCAATATTACCTATTGTTGGGAACAGATCGATGCTGGAGTGGTAGCAGCCGATGATTTTGGACCGACCAACGCTAATGGAGCAGCCTTTAGATCACTTCCTCCTAAAGGAGTAGGAGTGCGTTACTTCCCTAGTTTGAGTTCTGTTAAGAAGAATGAATTAACACTGATAAATCCAACCCTAGGATCTAGTTGGGAAACACTTTCTGAAGTTCATAGAACCTATAATTTTATGATGACTGCTAGGGACAATGATCCAAGCTATGGCGGGGTGGATCAAATTACAACACAAATCACAGTGAACAGAGATGCCGGACCCTTTACAGTGACTTCTCAGGATACTGAAGTGTCTTATCAGGGTGGAAGCCTACAAGAGGTGCGATGGGATGTAGCCAAAACCAATCTATCTGAGATTTCAGAGTCTAGTGTTGATCTTTACCTTTCCACTGATGGAGGTACTACCTTCCCCACTCAAATTGCTGAAGCTGTACCGAATGATGGGTCTCAAGAGGTAATCATTCCAAATGGTTCTACAACTCAGGCGAGAATAATGGTAGCTGCACACAATAATATATTCTTTAGCATGAATACTGCTGACTTCAGCATTGTTCAAAATGAATTCGCACTAGTAGGTAAACAGACGAGTCTTTATATGTGTAAGGGAAGTTCCTCTACCATTGATTTTAGTTTGAGCAAAACCGCTGGAGGCTCCGTAAATGTTTCAGTGAGCGACCTTCCCAATGGTATTGCAGCAAATTTATCAGCTTCAACCTTAAGTGAAGACGCTTCTAATTTGACTGTTGAATTTAGTGCTGATACTTCGGCTATTGCAGGAGTGTATACAATGAATCTAAACGCATCCTCATCGACTTTTAGTCAAACCATTCCGCTGAGCTTAATCATACGCGATGATGCGATAGAGAAAATTGAACTCCTAAGTCCAACTCATATGAAACAAGGGGTGCTTCAGGATTTAGATTTAAAATGGACTCCTAATTTTAATGCCGAGTATTACGAAATTCAATTGGCTACTGATGAAAATTTCACTTCAATTGCCTCGACTCTAACAACGACTTTTAATTTGATTGACCTTCACAATTTAAATCCAGATACCATCTATTATTGGAGGGTTAAAGGGATTAATGACTGTGGAAGCGGTAGTTATTCAGATCCTTATAGTTTTCAGGTTGTCGCTACAGAGTGTACCACCTTGACCGCAACTGATTTGCCAAAGCCTATTTCTGATTCTAGAGTGTCTACGGTTCGTTCTCAAATTAATTTCGAACAAGATTTACCCATTTCTTCACTGACGGTGGCTGTTAAAATTAATCATAGCTGGGTTCCTGACTTATCGGTTAGTCTGATTGCTCCTTCAGGAACTGTAGTAAAATTGTTAAACTATGCCTGTGGTAATTACGATTCTGATATCGATGCAATTTTTAGCGATGAGGGTATTAGCTTAAACTGTTCTAGTTCCGGAGTAGCTGTTAACGGTACGGTAATTCCAAATACTCCACTTTCACTTTTAAAAGGAGAGTCCAGTAAGGGAACCTGGATTTTAGAAGTCAAAGATTCAGCTGAACTCGATGGAGGTAGTATCGAAGCGTTTTCAATTAATGCTTGTTTCCAAGGAACCATCCGACCAGATGCCGATGGAGATGGTGTCTTCGACGATGGAGATGATTTGTGTTTAGGAACTCCTTTTGGACAAGAGGTAGATACTCACGGATGTCCAGTTTATCAACTTGATAAAAACAATTTTGTCGCTACTATTAGCTCTCAATCCTGTAGAGGTAAGTCCGATGGAGCTATAAGTTTGAGTGCTGTACAATCGATGAACTACGCATACACCATCAGCGGACCTAATGGCTATTCTAACTCCTCTAACTTTAGTTCTAATACGACTATTGGCAATTTAGGGGTTGGAGATTATCAAATTTGTATAGTGGGAACTGATAATGGTATTGAGTATGATCAGGTTTGCTTATCTGCTAAAATTACACAACCAGAGCCGCTGAGTGTGTTGACCGCAGTCACCTATGAAAATCAAGAACTAAACCTCTCCTTGGAGGGCTCCTCTTTTTACACTGTAGAGGTCAATGATCAGACCTATTTTGTGAGTGGTAAAAGCTTAGATGTGCCCTTGGAAGAAGGCTATAACAAAATTAAAGTTAGCGGTGATTTAAGTTGTATGGGAAGCTATGAAGAAGAGATTTATTTCTCAAAATTACCCGTCGCTTATCCCAATCCTATTAAGGAGCACTTCTTTATCAATACAGATCTTTTAAAGAATAAAAATGTATCGATTAGAATCAAGGATTTAAACGCTAATAGTATGTATTCTTTTAAAGGTCTTATCAGAGAAGATGAATTTGGATTTGACACTAAATATTGGTCTGAGGGAATTTATATTATGCAGTTGAAATTTGAGAACACTACCGTAATTTATAAATTGATAAAAGAATGAGGAAGGAATTATTGATACTGATGTTTTTGGTAGGAGTTTCTTGTTCCAAGCCTCCTAGTCCTCCGGGTCCAGTGAGTTTGGTATATCCATCAAAGAATTTGGAATGTACCGAAGGGGCTGTAGTAGCAGATAAAACAAGAGCTATTAACTTTCAATGGGCAACAGCGACTCATACGGATCAATACCGACTCAGTGTAGCTAACTTAGAAACGGGAATGCGTTATTCTAGAACGACTTCTTCTACCTCTATTGAAATTACCCTCGATACCCGAAAAGCCTATTCGTGGAGTGTAACTGCCTCCAATGAAGAGGTTTTGGAAACCTCTGTGTCTGAAGAGTGGTTTTTCTATGTAGCTGGAGCGACTCAATCCCATATTCCCTATCAGGCGTATCCTATAGAACCGGTTCCTGGTTCCTTTGTAGATGCCAATGAAAACAATCAGGTGTACTTACAGTGGATTGCTGCCGATAGCGATAACGATATTTCAAATTTTGAGGTTTATTTTGATACCGTAGATCCTCCAGTAGCGCTATTAGATATTGGAACGGGATTTACCACCAACACCTATGTAGATGTTTCAGCGGATACTCATTATTACTGGCAGATTAAAGTAATTGACCAAGCAGGAAACAGTTCGCTTTCTCCAGTATTCGACTTTAAGGTTAACTAGGCATTGGCCCGTTAAACTTATTCATTGTATTGGAAGCTCCCGCAAATACAAAAGATTTGATGAGTTCTGTCGCTTCACCTAGACGCATTTCAAGGGCTTTTTCTTCCTCAGCATTCCACTTACTTAGCACGTAATCGACCTGTCTTCCTTGACCAAAATCACTTCCTACTCCAAAACGAAAACGATGGTATTTAGTGGTGTTGAGCTTTTCTTGAAGGTCTTTTAATCCGTTGTGACCTCCATCAGAACCTTTTGCTTTAAGCCTAAAGCTCCCGAAATCTATATGAATATCGTCGGTCACAACTAAGAGGTTTTCAATGGGAATCTCTTCTTGTTTAAGCCAATAGGAGACGGATTTCCCACTTAGATTCATATAGGTGCTCGGTTTTAAGAGCACTAGAATTCTTCCCTTGTGTTTTGCCCAAGCGAGGGACCCTAGTTTTTTGGTTTCAAATTGGGCGTCGAGTTCTTTGGCTAAAAGATCTACTACCTTAAAACCGATATTGTGTCTGGTATGTTCGTATTCAGAGCCTATATTTCCGAGACCTACAATAAGAAACTTTTTCACGCTTAATAAACTTTGATTAAATATATAAAAAACAAAAGCACCACTTCTTTTGAAGCAGTGCTTTTTTTATCTAATAGACTGAGAATTTATTCTGCAGCTGGAGTTTCTCCTCCTTCAGTAGACTCACTACCTTCAGAAGTTTCTCCCTCTTCTCCTTCTTCTCCTTCTTCATCTTCTAATTCTTCATCGATAGATGTTCTAGAAGCTTTCACCTGTACCACTACGTTAGTTTCAGGGTGAAGAATTGTAAACTCATCACTCATCAATTCAGCTACTGTGATATTACCACCAATTCTTAGGTTAGAGATGTCTACCTTGAAGAAATCAGGTAGGTTATCTGGAAGTGCTTTAATCGTAAGTTTTCTTCTTCTAAATAAGAGACGACCACCATTTCTAACTCCTGGAGAGTTTCCTTCTAAGCGAACTGGAATTCTCATAGTTACTGGCTTGTCATCGAATAATTGATAGAAGTCGATGTGCAAAATAGCATCAGTCACTGGGTGAAACTGAATGTCTTGCATTACTGCTTTAAACGTTCCTTTGTCACCTAAGTCAATTACTGCCGTAAATGCGTTCGGAGTATAAACTAGGTTTTTAAATGCGATTTCATCCGCATGAAAATGTACTGGTTGTTCTCCTCCGTAGATTACGCAAGGAACCTTTCCAGCATTACGTAAGGCTTTTGTCGATTTTTTGCCCACGCTTTCTCTTTCTGATCCATTAATTGTAATTGATTGCATGTGTAATAATTAAGTTGTTATTAAAATTATATGATAAACTTAGATGATATCGATTCGTTGGTTTGAACTCGTTGCATTACATCTGCAATTAGCTCTGCTGATTCGATAACTCTAATTTTATTTGATTGTTGTTCAAGAGGAATTGAATCAGTAACGATTAATTCTTCTAGTTTTGAATTTTCAATTCTATCGTAAGCTTCACCTGAAAGAATCGCATGAGTACAAATAGCTCTTACACTTTTTGCGCCTCTTTCAATCATTAGGTCGGCTGCTTTGGTAAGTGTTCCAGCAGTATCAACCATATCATCTACTAATACGACGTTTTTACCAACAACTTCTCCAATGAGTTCCATATGTGAAATCACATTGGCTTTTTCACGTTGTTTGTAACAAACTACTACGTCAGATTCTAAGGCCTTAGAATAAGCATAGGCTCTTTTTGAACCACCCATATCTGGTGAAGCAATAGTGAGGTTATCTAAGTTTAATCCTTTTAAGTAAGGGAAAAATAAAGTAGAAGCAAATAAGTGATCTACAGGAATTTCGAAAAAACCTTGGATTTGATCTGCGTGTAAATCCATAGTGATGATTCGAGTGGCACCTGCAGCTTCTAACATCTTAGCAACCATCTTAGCAGCGATAGGAACTCTTGGTTTGTCCTTGCGATCCTGTCTTGCCCATCCGAAGTAGGGAAGTACTGCAGTAATATGACGAGCTGAAGCTCTTTTTGCAGCATCAATCATCAGTAGTAACTCCATCAAGTGTTCTGAGTTTGGATGCGTTGATCCAACTAAGAATACTCTTGAACCACGAACTGATTCTTCAAATGATGGTTGAAATTCACCATCTGAATATCTTGAGAATTTAACGTTACCTAGGGGAGACCCAAAAGATTTTGCTATTCGCTCTCCTAAGTCCATGCTTTGAGTACAAGCAAAAATCTTTGGTTCTGGAACTGGAACTGACATCTGTAAGC
>DAIRFL010000287.1:0-1723 GCA_036795105.1 Flavobacteriaceae bacterium
TTGAAAATTTAACCATTCTCGCAGCTGATCAGAAGGATCGATTAGGTGTTTTTTCTTTCTTTATCGAAGATCTTCATTTTAATTTAGCGGTTAAACTTCTCAATGACCGCTTTGGAATTCAAACTAGAGGAGGTTGTTCTTGTGCTGGAACCTATGGACATTACCTCCTACACGTTGATCAAGCCACTTCTAAAGATATCGAAAAACAAATTTTAGACGGTTGTTTAATCGAGCGTCCTGGATGGGTTCGCATGTCCATTCATCCCACCATGACAGATTCTGAAGTCGAGTTGATTTGTGATGCTATCAAAGACTTGTGTAAAAACCACAAAGAATGGGCAAAGGATTACAGCTATGACCCAATCAGAAATGAATTTATCCACAAGCAGGAACACAATCTCGAAAGGGATCTTATCGATCAGTGGTTTAACTAAACAGAACATTTGTACCTTTACACAACTAACACATACCCCTATGAAACCCATTTACACCCTAACACTATCACTACTTATGGCCTTTTCTCTATTTTCAAAAGCTCAAGATGCTCAATCATCTACTTCCATATACAATATCGAACTAAACGATATTCATGGGAATCCAATCGATCTTTCAGATTTTAAAGGAAAGAAGATTCTCTTTGTCAATGTTGCTTCAAAATGTGGATTTACACCACAGTATAAAGACCTAGAAATGCTTCATGATCTCTACAAGGATCAGTTGGTCCTCATCGGACTTCCTTGTAATCAATTTGGGTCTCAAGAACCAGGGAGCAACGAAGAAATTGTTGAGTTTTGCTCAGCCACCTATGGGGTGAGCTTTCTGATGACTGATAAGATTGAAGTAAAAGGGGAAGGTCAGCATCCTCTATATGCTTGGCTTACTAAAAAAGATCTCAATGGAAAGAAAAATTCTACAGTCAAATGGAATTTTCAAAAATACTTAGTGGATGAAGAAGGAGAATTGATCGATTTCTACTACTCAGTAACTACTCCTATGAGCTCAAAAATATTACAGCACTTATCAGAACAGTAGCATGAGAGTCGCGGTAGCGCAACACTCCCCGAAAGCTGGAGCTATAGAAGAGAATATAAAAAAGCATCTTAAGCTGATTCAATCTGCCATTGATCAAAAGTGTGATGCAATCTTCTTTAATGAACTATCCCTGACATCCTATGAACCAGATCGAGCTGTTGAACTGCAAATGAGCTTGGATGATCCAAGACTCAAGGTATTTCAAGAATACAGTGATTCAAATGAACTTGTAATTGTCATAGGACTCCCTCTAACTGTTGTAGATGGGATTCAAATTGCCAATGTGATCTTTCAGCCACATCAATCTAGAGAGGTTTACAGCAAACAAATTCTTCACGATTCTGAATCAGCTATTTTTATACCTGGAAACAAACAGCTTATGTTAACCATTAAAGGAATAAAAGTTGCGATGGGAATTTGCTATGAAAGTCTTCAAGAATCACATTTTTCAAACTGTGTGGAATTAGGTGCTGATATTTATATAGTAAGTACTGCTAAAAAACAAGAAGGACTCAAGGCCGCAATAGACTTTTATAGCTATGCCTCTATGAAGTATCAAATTCCAGTAATGATGTCTAATAGCTATGGAAATACCACTCGTTTTGAATGTGTTGGAAATTCTGCCTCTTGGAATAATGGAATACTTCAAGAACAGCTCTCTAAAAATTCTGATTCAATTATTTTTATGGAT
>DAIRFL010000046.1:0-2149 GCA_036795105.1 Flavobacteriaceae bacterium
GTCTTATCTAAACTATATGTTTGAAATATCAGAATTAAAAGCAAAAAAATTACCGGAATTAGCTGAAATCGCAAAGGAACTCAATATTCCAAAATACAAAAGCTTAAAAAAATTAGACCTTGTCTACCAAATATTAGACGTACAGGCTCTTAATCCAAAAGCCGTTCAAAAGACTGTTAACAATCAACCTACAGAGAAGGTAGCTACAGAGCAACCCAAGAAAGAACAGCCTAAAAGAGTGAAGAAACACATTCAAAAAGAGCACACTAAAGAGGAACACAAACCATCGAGAGAAGCTTCAACTCCTGCTGAGGGTTCTAAGGAAAAATCATTTGATAAACCTGAACGCAAAGCTCGTCCATCTAAAAAGGATCCAAAAGATCAAAACAAAGATCAGAAGGACTCAAACAAGGATCAAAGAGATTATAAGGCTAAGCACAATAATCCAAATCAGAATAAGAACAAGCCTAATCACAAAAATCCTAATCAGAAGAAGGAAAAAAATTCTAATTACGACAGGGATTTAAAGAACCGTTATAAAGAACCTGAGCACGAATTTGATGGAATCATCGCTAGTGAAGGGGTTTTAGATATTATGCAAGAGGGTTATGGGTTTTTGAGATCTTCGGATTACAATTACCTCTCCTCTCCAGATGACATCTATGTTTCTCAATCACAAATTCGCTTATTCGGATTAAAAACTGGAGATACTGTTTTAGGTGAGGTTAGACCTCCTAAAGAAGGAGAAAAATACTTCCCTTTAATTAAGGTTAATAAGATTAATGGATTAGACCCACAGGTCGTAAGAGATCGAGTTGCTTTTGAGCACCTCACTCCTCTGTTTCCACAAGAGAAATTTAATATCGCTGATAAACAAGCTAGTATTTCAACTCGTATTATGGATCTTTTTGCTCCTATAGGAAAAGGTCAAAGAGGAATGATTGTTGCACAACCTAAGACTGGTAAGACCATGCTCTTAAAGGATATTGCCAATGCAATTGCTGCCAATCATCCAGAAGTATATCAGATTGTTCTCTTAATTGATGAACGCCCTGAAGAGGTTACCGATATGCAGCGAAATGTAAGAGGAGAAGTAGTCGCTTCTACCTTTGATAAAGAAGCTACCGAACACGTTAGAGTAGCTAATATTGTTATTGAAAAAGCGAAACGATTGGTTGAATGTGGACACGATGTAGTAATCTTATTGGATTCTATCACTCGTTTGGCAAGAGCATACAACACGGTACAGCCTGCCTCTGGTAAGGTTCTTAGTGGTGGTGTGGATGCTAATGCACTTCACAAACCAAAGCGCTTCTTTGGAGCTGCACGTAAAATTGAAAACGGTGGTTCACTTACCATTATCGCTACTGCACTTACAGAGACAGGATCTAAGATGGATGAAGTGATCTTTGAAGAGTTTAAAGGAACTGGAAATATGGAACTTCAATTGGATCGTAAAATATCGAACAGAAGAATCTTCCCAGCAATTGACCTTACCTCTTCTTCTACTCGTAGAGATGATTTACTTCTCGATGAACAAACAGTTCAACGTATGTGGATTATGAGAAAATACCTCGCGGATATGAATCCTGTTGAAGCGATGGAATTTATGGAACAACGCATCAAACAAACCAAGAACAATGAAGAGTTCTTGTTGACGATGAATCAATAATCAACAAGCTAAGCAAACAAATAAGAAAGCCGATTAGCAACTGTTAATCGGCTTTTTTTTAGCATTCAACATCTTATTCCATAACAAAAAACCCCTAGTTTACACTAGAGGTTTTCCATATCATCATGCGCGAAATAGAGTTTCGCGTAAATTTTAAAGAATTACTAAAGCTTATAGTCCAGCTACTTGCTTAGTTAACTTGCTCTTTAAGTTAGAAGCTTTATTCGTGTGAATAATGTTCTTCTTTGCTAACTTATCGATCATACTGATAACTGTAGGCAATTTTGCTTCTGCAGCTTTCTTATCAGTTTCTAAACGTAGTGCTTTTAATGCATTACGCATAGTTTTGTGATAGTACTTGTTGCGTAAACGAACTGCTTCGTTTCTTCTAATTCTCTTTAATGCAGACTTGTGATTAGCCATAATAGTTCAATTAATTTTAATGCACTTAGTGCTTTTGTAGTCCGTAGGGGAATC
>DAIRFL010000046.1:2249-10638 GCA_036795105.1 Flavobacteriaceae bacterium
GAACCCCTGTTACCAGGATGAAAACCTGGCGTCCTAACCCCTAGACGAACGGACCAAGATTGTTCAATAAATAATTTGTAGTCCGTAGGGGAATCGAACCCCTGTTACCAGGATGAAAACCTGGCGTCCTAACCCCTAGACGAACGGACCGTTGGTTTGCTTAAAACGCGGATGCAAAAATACAACTATTTTTTACTATTGCAAGAGGTCTTAAATATTTTTTTGCGATTAATAAGCTTTTGCAAATAACACTCTCATTTTAGAGGGTTTTCCACTATAGATACAACTACCAGCTTCTTCTTTAACATCTAGTGGAATACAGCGAATGGTCGCCTTTGTTTCCTCTTGAATAGAAGCTTCTGTTTCAGGAGTTCCATCCCAGTGTGCAGACACAAATCCACCTTTAGTATCAAGCACCTCTTTAAACTCTTCATAAGAGTTCACTTCAGTGATATGACTGGCTCTGTAATCTAGTGCTTTTTGATAGATGGTCTTTTGAATATCGTCTAAAAGACTTACGATATGATCTGTTAATTGGTCCGCTTCAACCAGCTCTTTACTCAACAAATCTCTTCTAGCTACCTCAAAGGTTCCATTCTCCATATCTCTGGCACCGATAGCGATTCTAACAGGAACACCCTTTTGCTCGTATTCAGCAAACTTAAATCCAGGCTTTAAGGTATCTCTGTTGTCAAATTTAACCGTTAAGCCTTTAGATTTTAAATCATCTATATAAGGTTTGAGATATTCCGAAATTGCATCTAATTGCTCTTCTCCTTTGTATATTGGAACAATTACCACGTGTATTGGAGCTAGTTTAGGAGGTAACACCAATCCTTGGTCGTCTGAATGAGTCATTACTAAGGCTCCCATCAATCGAGTAGATACACCCCATGAAGTAGCCCATACATGCTCTTGTTTACCTTCTTTATTGACGTATTTTACATCAAATGCCTTTGCAAAATTCTGACCTAAATAATGAGAAGTTCCAGCCTGTAATGCTTTTCCATCTTGCATAAGAGCTTCGATACAATAGGTTTCTTCAGCACCTGCAAATCGTTCCGACTCCGTTTTAACTCCTCTAATTACAGGAACTGCCATAAATTCTTCTGCAAAAGTCGCATAGACTTCCATCATACGCTCAGCTTCCTCAAGGGCTTCCTTTTTGGTTGCATGAGCTGTATGTCCTTCTTGCCACAAAAACTCAGCTGTTCTTAAAAACAGTCTGGTTCTCATTTCCCAACGTACTACATTGGCCCATTGATTAATTAGTATTGGTAAATCTCTATAGGATTGAATCCATCTTCTATAGGTATCCCATATAATCGTTTCAGAGGTAGGTCTAACGATGAGCTCCTCTTCTAATTTTGCCTCTGGATCAACGACGATTCCCTTTCCATCTTCATCGTTTTTTAAACGATAATGAGTGACAACAGCACATTCTTTAGCAAAGCCATCTACGTGACTGGCCTCCTTACTCAAATAGGATTTTGGGATAAACAGTGGGAAATACGCATTTTCATGGCCAGTGTCTTTAAACATTTTATCCAATGCTGCCTGCATTTTTTCCCAAATAGCATAACCGTAGGGTTTTATAACCATACAACCTCTTACTCCTGAATTTTCAGCCAAATCTGCTTTGACTACTAATTCGTTATACCATTTTGAATAATCCTCTGATCTTGGTGTTAATTTTTTACTCATTATCTGAATTTTGGCACAAATCTTGTACTTTAGGTTATTGAATCCCTGTTTATTTTGATTTGTTATCAATTATGGATGGCAAAAATAACTAATTTTTAAGCAGGGGACAATTAAAATCCAAGCTTATGAAAACATTAATCACAAACTCGACTCTTTTACGTTCATTGGGAGTAGTATTAGTTGCCCTGATGCTCAATTCTTGTGGTGCTTTTTATCCCTATGCCTATTACTATAGTGATAATGGTTATAATAATGCTTATGCCTATAGACAAAGAGCTGAAAAACCAGGAAAAAACTACGCTGTTTATTTTAGTGAAAAAGCTAGTGAATACAACGAGATATTGGGAGATGAAGTGGTAGTTGTCGAAGAGGAGTCTTACGATAGCGGTGATGCCGACAAACAAGTGACCATTCAATTAAATGTCAATTCAAACCCTTATAACTACGGGTATTACAGCTGGGGTTTTAGACCTTATTGGGATTTATATTACGCCTATTCTCCTTATGTAAATTACGGTTATTACAACCCTTTCTTCTACGACCAATGGTACTGGGGTTATTCATCTTATAACAGATGGGGATTTAGTTCTTGGTGGTATCCTTATGCTAGCTACTCTTATATCTATGCACCCTACCGTCATAATCACTATTTCAACTCACCGAGCAGAAATAGAGGTAGAAACAATAACGATCGATCTTCTTATCGATCCTCTAGAATCTTAGGATATGGATCTTCTAGTACCTTGGCCTCGAATTCCAGGGGAAGGGTATCCTCTCTAAGATCTTTAAACAATACAAGTCGATCCACTGTTAATGCTACGACTCAAAATAGAGGAAGAAGTAGATCTGATGAATTGAGATCCGCTACCTATAGTCGTCTAAGAGGAGCTAATACTAGGTCTTCTAATACAAATAGTCGTTCCAACCTCAGAACTAGGTCCTATACACCTACGAGAAGTTCTATTCGATATACTCCTCAAAGATCGACTAACATAAAGCGTTCTTCAACCATAAAACGCTCTCCAATGAGATCTACTAATAACAACAGTTACAAACGAAGTTCATCTTCTGTTAGAAGAAGCTCTGTAAATTCAAGTAGATCTTATAGTCCAAGACCAGCTGTATCTAGAAGTAGTTCTTCAAGAAGTAGTTCTTCAAGAGGTAGTTCCTCTAGGAGTTCGTCTCGAAAGAAAAATTAAATATAAATTCAATTTTACAGCACACATAAAGCAAAAAAAGGAGTTGACTAAAAGTGGTTATTATTCCTTACCTTTGCATTTCAAATCTATTTAAAAACAGATGAAGATTAATAGTTTATTAGAAGCTAGAATAGAAGAGATTGGAGATGATCATATCGGAAGCGCTGAAGACACTCCACTTAGAAAAGATGCCTTTGAACTTTCTGACGATGAAAAAATCGAAAGCATCAAGGATGATGTAACTAGAATTTTAACCACTCTAGGGATGGATTTAGATGATGATTCTCTAAAAGGAACTCCAAATAGAGTAGCAAAAATGTTTGTCAAAGAAATCTTTGGCGGCTTACATCCAGATAGAAAACCTAAAGCTTCTACCTTTGAAAACAAGTATAAATACGGAGAGATGTTAGTTGAAAAAAACATCACCCTCTACTCTACTTGTGAACATCACCTCTTACCGATTGTCGGTAAAGCTCATGTTGCTTATATCTCAAATGGATCTGTTGTAGGTCTGTCTAAAATGAATAGAATCGTCGATTATTTTGCCAAAAGACCACAGGTCCAGGAGCGATTAAATATTCAAATTGTTAGAGAGCTTCAAAAAGTATTAGGAACAGAGGACGTAGCCTGTGTAATCGATGCAAAACACCTATGTGTTAACTCTAGAGGTATTAGAGATATCGAAAGCAGTACAGTAACTGCTGAATACGGAGGTAAATTCAAAGAAAAAGAAACAAGAGAAGAATTTTTAAAATTCATCAATCTTCCAACTCAATTTTAAGATTCCATGGCCTTATACGAATCTCAGAACTTGCGTTTATACAATTCACTCACAAAAGAAAAGGAAGCGTTTAAGCCGATAAATCCAGGACATATTGGAATGTATGTATGTGGACCTACGGTTTATTCCAATGTTCACTTAGGGAATTGTAGGACCTTTATGTCATTTGATATGATTTATAGGTATTTCAAGTTTTTGGGTTATAAGGTGCGCTATGTTCGCAATATTACCGATGCAGGACATCTTGAGAATGACGCTGAGACTGGTGAAGATAAAATTTCAAAAAAGGCTAGACTCGAGCAGTTAGAACCTATGGAAGTGGTTCAACAATACACTTTGGACTTTCACAAAATATTGGATCAGTTCAATTTGATTCCTCCGAGCATTGAACCTACAGCCACAGGTCATATTGTAGAACAAATTGAGATCATCAAAGAAATCATTGAAAAAGGATTTGCCTATGAAACCAATGGATCAGTATACTTTGATGTAGCTAAATTCAATCAAGAGCACAACTACGGAAAACTCAGTGGAAGAAAGCTCGAAGACATGATTGCTAATACGCGAGAATTATCAGGTCAGAGCGAAAAGAGAAATCCACAGGATTTTGCGCTCTGGAAAAAGGCAGAGCCAGAGCACATTATGAGATGGCCCTCACCTTGGAGTGAAGGATTTCCTGGTTGGCATTTAGAATGTACTGCGATGAGCACCAAATATCTCGGTGAAAATTTTGATATTCACGGAGGTGGAATGGATTTGAAATTTCCACATCACGAATGTGAGATAGCTCAAGCGGAAGCCTGTAATGAAACTACTCCTGTCAATTATTGGTTACACGCTAATATGTTGACCTTAAACGGTAGAAAAATGGCAAAATCTACCGGCAATAACATCCTTCCTGCTGAAATATTTAGCGGAGATAACGATAAGTTATCTAAAGCATTCTCACCAATGGTCATTCGCTTTTTTATGATGCAGGCTCACTATGCAAGCATCCTCGATATCAGCGATGAGGCTGTATTAGCTTCTGAAAAGGGTTATAACAAACTCATGGAAGCAATCAGTAATATCGATAAATTAGAGGCTTCTAATGAGAATACATGGGAAGTAAAAGCTTGGATCGACAAGTGTTTTGAAGCCATGAATGATGATTTCAACACTCCTATTCTCATCGCAAATCTCTTTGAAGGAGTGAAGCAGATCAATTTAATCAAAGACGGTAAACAACAACTAGACCGTGAACATTTAAAGCTCTTTAAAACGTATTTTAAAGGATTTATTTTTGAGGTATTGGGATTATTAGATCAAGCTCAGGAGTCTAGCAGTTATAAGTTACCTGAACTCGTTGAGCTTTTAATCGAACTCAGAAATAATGCTAGAGCCAATAAAGATTTTGCGACTTCTGATCAAATTAGAGATCAATTAGCAGCACTAGGTATTGTGCTTAAAGACGGTAAAGAAGGAACTAGTTTTTCAATTCAATAATTGTGCTGAAAAAAATTCTGATAGCGCCCTTTATTTTAATCACCAGGCTGTATCAGATCTTGATTTCTCCGCTTACTCCATCGAGTTGTAGATACACCCCTAGCTGTTCACAATACACTGTTGAAGCCCTTCAAAAGCACGGCTTATTCAAAGGAGGTTATCTAGCCCTAAAACGTATTTTTAGTTGTCATCCTTGGGGTGGTCACGGTCACGATCCTGTCCCTTAAAAATGATGTACTTCTAAGCTGAATTGATTACATTAGCTATAAAATAAATAGAATGGAATTTTTAAGCTTTATCTGGAATCCAGATGGGACCTTATTCTCACTTGGAGCCCTTCAAATAAAATACTACAACCTGCTTTGGATTATCGCCTTTGGAATGGGCTGGTATCTGACTAAAAAAATATTTTTAGCAGAAAAAAAACCTTTAGACCTTTTAGACTCTCTTTTTGTATACGCGGTACTATCGACCATGCTAGGGGCACGTCTAGGCCATGTGTTTTTTTACGATTGGTCATATTACAAAACCCACCTCATAGAAATCTTACTTCCGATTCGTTCTAATTCAAGAGCAGCGCTCTTTGGACTTATCGACGGATATGAATTCACAGGATTTGCTGGTCTAGCTAGTCATGGAGCTACTATAGGAATCCTTATTGGCTTAACCCTCTATATCAAAAAACACAAAGCGCATCATATCAGCATGAAATGGCTACTCGATCGCGTAGTCGTTCCAATATCTCTAGGAGCCTTCTTGGTTCGTTTAGGAAACTTCTTCAATTCTGAAATCAATGGTAAGATCGTTGATAAGTCCTTTGTGTTTGCAACAAAATTTCTAAGAGATAGAGATGACTTATCACTTTCTAACTTGATGCAATTAACCGGTAAAAGATCTGTTAACCAGGCGTATCACGCCCTAGAAACAGATCCTGCATATGCAGATCTTTTAAATTCGATTCCCTATAGACATCCCGCTCAACTTTACGAAGGTATTCTCTACTTGGCTTTGTTTTTTGTACTCCATCACCTCTATTGGAAAACTGACTTTAAAAACAAAAGCGGATTCTTATTTGGACTGTTCTTTGTATGCCTGTGGACCATTAGATTCTTTGTAGAATTTGTAAAAAAGAGTCAGGGAGGATTTGAAGAATCTTTAGGACTTCTCTCTACAGGGCAATGGTTGAGTATTCCTTTTATACTCATTGGACTCTACTTTATGAAAACCGCTAAAAAGAGCTCATAAATGTCTCTGCATCTAGTAGTTGGAATCAATAATCACTCTAATTACTCAAAAGTTGTTGAGCAGCTCATCAGTGAGTTTACATTAAACACTCAAGAGCTATATCTATACGATAAAAAACACTTAGATCGTTTTATGGATGAAGAAGCCATACACGACGATACAACCTTTATAAAGCGTTATGGTCAGAGCTTACAATCCATGTCTAGTGGGCAACAGAAGATTCGATTTATCAATTACCTTTTAGATCAAAAGCCCCAAACCTTAATTTTAGACAACCCCCTCTCCCATCTCGATCCCGACAACCAAAAGGAATTGATCGGTTTATTGAGCAAGAGACACAAGGAACTCCATTTAATTTTTATCCTCAATAGATCTGATTGGATCCCTGCCTATTGTGATAAGTTTTTAAATGCTTTTGACAATCAATTTGAACAATTGTCATCTAGAGAAGAATTTGAAGCTCTATTTAGCCTTCGTACGAATTCTATCGATCTAGATCCTGTCTTAAAATTGACAAATACTCAAAGCGATGAAGTGCTAGCCAAAATGAACAATGTCTTTGTTACCTATGGTGATAAAGTGGTCTTAAACAAGATTAATTGGTGTATTAAAGCAGGTGAATTTTGGGAGCTCAGAGGTCCAAATGGAAGTGGTAAAACGACTATTCTAACTATGATTACAGGCGAAAACCCAAAAGCCTATGGTCAAGATTTATATCTGTTTGGCTACGAGAAAGGTTCAGGTGAAAGTGTATGGGACCTCAAAAAACACATTGGATATTTCACCCCTTCCATGACCGGTTTCTTCAAGGGTTATTTTACTGTAAAGGAAATGATTATTGGTGGACTTAAAGATAGTGTTGGACTCTACATCAAGCCTTCTAAGCTAGAAGAGAAGCTCGTTTCCTATTGGATCGATATCATTGATATGAACGATAAACAGGACTGCTATTTTGTGGATTTGAGTATTGGAGAACAATGCCTTGTGATGACTGCAAGAGCCATGGTTAAAAATCCAAAACTCCTCATTTTAGACGAACCTACAGCTGGTTTAGATCAACAGTCTAATGGACTCTTTAATCAATTGGTCTCTACAATCGCCAAACATCATCAGACTGCAATTATTTATGTCTCCCACAAAAGAGAAGCGGATTTAAACGCCGATGCAGTATTTGAACTCATCCCCCATCCACAAGGTAGCAGCTATCAAATTCATCAATAAAAAAGGGCCAGCATTGCTGACCCTTAATCTATCGATAAACTAAATGCTTACTTTGTGTCTGCAGTTAGTTTCTTCTTTAAGAAATCAAACATCACTGGAGTTGCGATAAATAGAGATGAATAGGTACCTACAATTACCCCTACAATCATCGCAAACATAAATCCTCTTAGAGATTCACCTCCGAAGATAAAGATTGCAATAAGTACTACTAGAGTAGTAAGAGAAGTATTTAAGGTACGGCTTAAAGTTGAATTTAATGCGTTATCCACATTAGTTCCACCTTTCCATCCGTGTAGACCTACAACCTCACGAATTCTATCAAATACCACCACCGTATCGTTAAGCGAATATCCAATAACCGTTAGAATTGCTGCGATAAACGCTTGGTCAATTTCCATATTAAACGGCATAAATTTACCGGTTAAGGAGAAGATACCTAATACAAATAATACATCGTGGAATACAGCAACTACAGCTCCAAGGGAGAATTGCCATTTTCTAAAACGCAATAAGATGTACAAGAATACTACTGCTAGTGATCCAATAATTGCTAAGAATGCATTGTTTTTAATATCATCCGCAATCGTTGGTCCTACTTTTACTGATTGTAATATTCCAAATCCTTGGTGAATACTTCCTGTGATAAAGTCATCATAGGTAGCATCTTCTGGTAAATAAGAAGAAAGGCTGCTAAATAATTTTTGTTGAATTTCAGTATCAACCTCAATTCCTTCAACATCTACTTTATAAGGAG
>DAIRFL010000288.1:0-1705 GCA_036795105.1 Flavobacteriaceae bacterium
TGAATATCTTTTTTATAAGAACCAGGAATAAAAATCGATTGATCCTTAGGGTGTGCTAATAGGTGAACAAAGACTTTTTTGTCGTTTTGTGTGCATACACCCCAAACTTGAGGGCTTAAAGGACCACCTCTAGTTCCGAAAATAGATGCTCCGTTTTTAGAGGTCCATTCCCCCATTTCTTTTAAGCCATCGAGACTTTCCTGAGGAATGACCCCAGAAGGTTTTGGTCCAACATTTAAAAGGAGATTAGAGTTTCTACCAGCAGCGCCTATAAGCAGGTGAAGGAGCTCTCTTTTGCTCTTAAAATTGTGATCGCTAATCTTGTATCCCCATGATCCATTCATAGTTTCACAGGATTCTAAAGGCAATTTATCAGTTACCTTTTGAAAGTTGAACCCAGAGTGATTTTCTCCTGGTAAATCTCGTTCAAACATCTGAAAATCTTCTCCGGGAATTGGATCCAAATGATGGTTGTTTCCAACTAGAGTTGATGGTTGTAGCTTGTGAATTAGTCCATAGAGTTCATCGTATTTCCAATCAATTCTTGAAGAACGATCTGCATGACCTTCCGGATTGGTTTGATCCCAATGTCCATCAAACCAAATAGCGTAAATGTCTCCGTAATTAGTGAGTAATTCAGTGAGTTGATTCTTCATAAATTGAAGATAGGAAGCGTAGTCTCCTTGACCTGTTCTTCCCGTTTTTTGGCCTGTTCTACCACTTCTCCAGGGATAATCTTCACGAACCCAATCAAGCGTTGAATAATACAACCCCAATTTTATATTGTGATTTTTACAGGCTTCAGCTAATTGTTTTAATACATCTTTCCCATAGGGAGTATTGGTGATTTTCCAATCAGAATATGCGGTATCCCAATTGGAGAAGCCATCGTGATGACGAGTAATGAATATGATGTAATTCATTCCTGCTCCTTTGGCAGCCAGAACCCAATCTTCTGCATTGAATTGACTCGGGTGAAAAGCAGGTAGATAGGCTTGGTAATCTTCTTTTGAAATCCCCTGTACTTGCATCACCCATTCACCATCACCGAACATGGAGGATAGTCCCCAGTGAATAAACATCCCAAACTTATCATCTTGAAATTGTTCTCTAGACTCTAGAATAGCTTTTGAAGGAATGTATTCTTGTTGCGACCGCACACTTAAACTCAATAAGAATAGGCTAATAAGAAGAATTTTGGTTTTCATATAGGAGGGTTTTATAGAATATTAGAGTAATAAATATATGATTTTTGCGTTTGCTATTTAAATCAACTAAACACTTTATTATGGAAATTCAAATCAATATGTTAGGAGTTGGGATTGCAGTAATTGCCAACTTTGTACTCGGATGGCTTTGGTATGGTCCTATTTTCGGAAAGGCTTGGGCTATAGAAATGGGAATGGATTTAAACAAAAAACC
The DNA here is from genome assembly GCA_036795105.1 of Flavobacteriaceae bacterium. Taxonomy (GTDB): domain Bacteria; phylum Bacteroidota; class Bacteroidia; order Flavobacteriales; family Flavobacteriaceae; genus MAG-120531. The sequence goes on from DAIRFL010000288.1 coordinate 1,423, forward strand.
AGAAGCTTCAGCCATGATTAAAGGAATGGTATTGATGGTTATTGGGAACTTCCTAATGGCCTATGTACTTGCCCATGACCTATTCGCCTGGAGCAATGTTCCTGGAATGGAAGACATGAGCGGCATGTCTGCTCTTTTAAGCGCCAGTTTTTTTACCTGGTTGGGGTATTATGTTCCTACACATTTAGGGGCAACCGCTTGGGAAAATAAATCGTGGAAACTTACAGGAATCAATTTAGTTTATCACTTTTTAACGCTGTTTATTGCGGCCTATGCAATAAGT
>DAIRFL010000047.1:0-10568 GCA_036795105.1 Flavobacteriaceae bacterium
GATATTCCTTGAAGAAGGAGTTCAAGTCAATGCTGGAGATCTCATCGCTAAAGTTAAGGTCGTTCCAAATGAACAAACTTTAAATCAGGCTTTAACACGTGTTAAATCAAGTGAGGTAAACCTTGCCAATGCAGAAATTGAATTTGATCGCAACAAAAAGCTTTACGAAAAGAATGTGATTTCTACACAAGAGTTTTTATCACAGAAACTCAGTTATGATCAAGCGGTACTAACCTTAGAAGATGCAAAATCTAATTATCAGATTATCAAATTAGGTTCTACTGGAGGCTCTTCTACTGCTAATACGAATATTAGAGCAACTATAGCGGGGACCATTCTCGAAATTCCTGTAAAGGAGGGAGATCAGGTAATCTTATCAAATACCTTTAACGCAGGTACTACAATTGCTACCATAGCGGATATGAATCATATGATCTTTGAAGGTAAGGTAGATGAAGGTGAAGTTGGTAAACTAAAAGAAGGGATGCCACTCGATATCAGTCTTGGTGCCTTAGAAGATGTAAACTTAAAAGCTAAACTTCGTTTTATCGCTCCAAAAGGGCTAGAGGAGCAAGGTGCAGTTAAATTTAAAATTGAAGGTGATGTAGAAATTGATGGAGATAATTTTATCAGAGCTGGTTATTCTGCAAACGCTTCATTGGTTTTAGAGCGAAAAGAAGGTATCTTAGTAATTCCTGAGGCTGTATTGCAGTTTGATAAGAAAACAGATGAGCCTTATGTTGAGGTGGAAATAGAAGAACAAAAATTTGAGCGAAGAGATGTTGAAATAGGTATTTCTGATGGGCTTAAAGTTGAAATCATCTCTGGTGTAACAGAGGAAGACAAAATAAAGGTTTGGAATAAGACAGAACCTTTAAAGATAGGAGATGAGGACGAGGATGAAGAAGATCAAGATAATTAATAGTACAAAACAAACGATATGAACAGCGTTAAAATACTAACTCTCATTTGCCTGCTTACAACGAGTATTGCATTTTCTCAAAAGAAATGGACTCTTGAAGAGTGTGTAGCTTATGCAGAGGAAAACAATTTAAGTCTTGCTCAATTTGAGTTGGATTTTGAAAATTCAACACTTGATAAGCTCGATGCAATTGGTAATTTTTTACCAAGTTTAAACGCTTCGATGAGCACTTCTGGAAACACCGGTTTAGCCTTAGATCCAACTACGAATACCTTAGTGAGTAAGACCATACTTTCTGCAGGAGGAGATCTTTCTGCATCGGTTACGGTTTTTGACGGTTTGAGAAATCAAAATAGACTTAGAAGAGCTCAGATGAGTCAAATAGCTTCTCAATATCGATTGGATAACCTCAAGGATGATATCAGGTTAGCAGTTGCTAATGCATACCTTCAAGTTTTATCTTCGAAGGAAGCTTTTAATGTAGTGCAAGCACAGTTAAAGATTTCTATGCAAGATTTAGGACGCTCAAAAGCCCTCAATGCCTCTGGAGTAGTTCCAATGGGTGATGTATTAGAAATTGAAGCTCAGGTTGCTTCTCAAGAACAACAATTAGTGAATGCAGCCAATACGGTACTGATTTCTAAAATTAGTTTAGCTCAATTACTTCAAATTACTGATTACGTAAACTTCGATGTAGCGGATGCTGCTTTTGAAGTTGGAGAAAGCGATATATTAAATAACAGCCCTAAGGAAATTTACAACAAAGCCTTGGAATTTAGATCGGATATCAAATTGGCAGAAATCAATGTCGATATCGCTGAAAAAGATTTAGATATAGCAAAGGGATCAAGATCCCCTAATATTGGAGCATTTATCAACTACAACACTCGTTATTCAGATCAGAATTTTGATCCTATTAGTGGAGATTTAATCCCTTTAAAAGAGCAGTTGTATTCTAATGATGGTATTTCATATGGTGCTCGAATGAGTATTCCAATCTTTAATCGATTTAGTGTTAGTAATTCGGTTAAACGTTCAGAGATCAATGTGCTTAAATCAAAATTACAGCTCAATCAACAGAAATTGGATTTAGAGTCTAATGTCAATCAAGCCTATGCTGATGTTGAAGGAAATTACAAATCTTTTGTTGCAGCAGAAAAAGCACTAAAGGCAAGACAAACAGCCTTTGTGTATTCAAAAGAACGCTTTGATGTAGGACTTATGAACGCCTTTGATTTTTCTCAGGCTCAATCAAGAGTTGATAATGCTCAGGCTGAATTCATCAGATCAAAGTACAATTATATCTTTAAATTAAAAGTCTTAGAATACTATTATGGATTACCTTTGTCCATGGATTAATTATTAGATTTTAATGATATTAAATATTGAAACTTCTACGACTAATTGCTCCGTATCTATTGCTGATAAGGGGCAATTAATCGTTTTAAAAGAGCTCAACTCCAAAGATTATTCTCACGCGGAACAGTTACATCTATTCATTGAAGAGGTCATTGAAGAGGCTGGAATTCACAAAGAGGATTTAAGTGCAATTGCTGTGAGCAAAGGACCTGGTTCTTATACGGGTCTTCGAATCGGTGTCTCTGCAGCTAAAGGACTTTGTTTTGCCTTAGACCTTCCATTGATTTCAGTTTCAACGCTTCAAGCCCTCGCAAAACAAGTAACTGCGAAGGACAATGAACTCATTGTAGCTCTATTAGACGCTCGTAGAGATGAGGTTTATACAGCTACCTATGACCGTGAATTTCAAACGAAAAGCCCAGTAGAGGCAAAGATTGTTGAAGCGGATAGTTTTGATGTTTTAAACACTAGTGCTAAGGTCTATTTTATTGGTCCTGGCGCAGAAAAATGTAAGCGTATTGCACCTATATCCAATGGTATTTATATACCTGATGCAGTACCTTCTTCAAATGAAATGAGTGCACTTTCATGGGATAAATTCCAAAAGGAAGATTTTGAAGATGTGGCTTACTTTGAGCCTTTCTACTTAAAGGATTTTGTGGTAACTACTAAAAAGAAAAAAGCACTTTAGTCAATACCGTGAACCACTCGTTGAGGGAATGGAATTTCAATTCCTTCCTCATCGAATCGACCTTTGAGGTTTTCCATCATATCGAAGTGAGCAGCCCAAAAATCTTCATTTTTAGCCCAAAAACGCAGGGATAGATCAACTGAACTGTCTCCTAGATTAGCTACAAAAACAGCTGGCTCGGGGTCTTTTAAAATACGATCATCATTAGCGCATAGCTCTAATAAAACTTCTTTGGCTTTTTTGATATCAGAACTATAACCGATCCCTACTTCAATCTTGTCACGACGAAGGTCTTCAGCATTGTAGTTGACAATGGTGTGATTGGAAAGGTCACCGTTTGGAATGATTGCTGATTGATTACCGAAAGTGTTGATGGTGGTCGTAAAAATGGTAATTTCTTTTACAGTACCACTTACACCTTGAGCTTCGATGAAATCACCAACTTTAAAAGGTTTAAAAACCAAAATAAGCACTCCTCCTGCAAAGTTTGAAAGGGAGCCTTGGAGTGCTAAGCCTACTGCTAAACCAGCAGCACCAACAACCGCTACAAGAGAGGAGGATTGAACACCGAGTTGAGTAATCACTAAAACAAAGAGCACCCCTTTTAAAGAAATATTGATAAAACTCGCTAAAAAGGACTCTAATGTCTCATCGTAATCCTTACGGTCAAAAAATCGATGAACGATTCTATTGATAAAGCGTACAGCATACATTCCGATAAAAAATATCAATGCAGCTTTAAGTAGATTAGGACCTATTTCTAATGCTAGTAAATAGGCTTGTTCTAAAAACTGCTTTAATTTGCTGGGTTCTAAATACGATTGAATTTGATCCATAAGACGTTAGTTTTGATAGATAAAAATACTCAAAATTATGATATGACAATCAATGAATTAATTATCCATTGATGGCAACAACCTCTGATACTTGATCTCCTAGGATGTTTTTCAACATACCCTCAATACCATTCTTAAGAGTAATGGTTGAAGAAGGACAACCACTGCAAGCTCCTTGAAGTATGACACTTACAACCTTAGACTCTGTGTCGTAATTGCTGAAAACAATATTTCCGCCATCACTTGCTACAGCTGGTTTTACTTCTTTATCGATAATTTCAAAAATCTGCTTGCTGATGTCATCCATCTGGTCAACTGCTTTTTGCTTAGCAGCTTCTTCAACAGCTTGTTTACCACTACTGATGAATTCTCTAATGAGTTCTCTGAGCTCTGTAGTAACGTCTTCCCAGTTTGCGATGTCGAATTTGGTAATGGATATATAATTGACATCCATAAAGATCTCTTTGACATAGGGAAGCATGAATAATTCTTTAGCTAAGGGAGCTTCTTTAGCTTCATCGATATTTTTATATTCAAAAACCGAAGGAACAATCGGTTTGTTTGCTACAAATTTCATCGTAGCAGGATTAGGAGTATTCTCTATATAGACAGTTATCGCTTGTTTAGCTGGAGATTCTTCTACAACCACAGGCTCACCAGAATTTAAATAATCTTCTAATTGTTCTTTTACTTCTTCTTGAACGTCTTCCCATTCAACCATATCGAATTTTTGAATTCCAATAAAGGTCGAAGAGAGGTAAACTGCCTTTACGAATGGCAAAAAGAATAATTGTTTTGCCAAAGGAGCATTTACAGCCTCATCGATATTGTTGAATTCGTAATTCTTATTAGGAGATATAAATGCAGTCGACTCAAACTTTACAATGCTTGGGTGCTTCGTAGGTACTATAGTTATCTGATGCTTTTTCATGATCTGAATTTGTGCAAAATTACAAACAATTAAGGGAATACACTCTTAAAGAATCCCCAAAATCAAAGAATCAACTATCTTTGTAACAAGATTTAAATTATATGATTGTAAAATCACTTTTAGATAAAACACCAAAGTGGGGAAATGACTGCTTCTTCGCTGAAAATTCAGTGTTAATTGGAGATCTTGAAATGGGTGATCAATGTTCAGTATGGTATAATGCCGTTATCAGAGCAGATGTCAATTTCATTCGAATGGGTAACAAGGTCAATGTACAGGATGGAGCTGTGATTCACTGTACCTATCAAAAGTATCCTACCATCATTGGAAATAACGTATCTATTGGTCACAACGCCTTAGTTCACGGATGTACTATTAAAGACAATGTCCTCATTGGAATGGGAAGTATCGTCATGGACGACTGTGTAGTGGAAGAAAATTCGATTATCGCTGCTGGAGCAGTGCTGACTCAAGGAACTCATGTTCCATCGGGTTCTGTATTTGCTGGAGTTCCCGCTAAAAAGATCAAAGATATCGATGAGAACCTATCCAAGGGTGAAATAGAGCGAATTGCAAATAATTATATTAAATACTCAAGCTGGTATAAAGAATAACTAAAAAATCAACATTATCAATATGAAAGCATATGTATTCCCAGGTCAGGGAGCTCAGTTTCCTGGAATGGCCAAAGATCTTTACGAAAACTACGATATCGCAAAGTCGATGTTTGACAAAGCAAATGAAATCTTAGGATTTTCGATTACTGATTTGATGTTTGAAGGGACTAAAGAAGACCTTCAGCAAACCAAGGTAACTCAGCCTGCTATTTTCTTACACTCTGTTGTACTAAGTGCTATTTTAGGTGAAGCGTTTAAACCTGATATGGTTGCTGGACACTCTTTAGGAGAGTTTTCAGCTTTGGTAGCGAATAAGACCTTGGGGTTTGAGGACGCGCTAAAGCTCGTTTATCAAAGAGCGCTAGCGATGCAATCTGCCTGTGAAGCTACTAAAGGAACTATGGCTGCTGTCTTAGGGCTAGAAGACAAAGTTGTTGAAGAGGTTTGCGAAGCGACTCCTGGAGTGGTGGTAGCTGCTAATTATAACTGTCCAGGTCAATTAGTAATCTCTGGGGCGATTGAACCAGTGACCCAGGCATGTGAGTCTTTAAAAGAAGCAGGAGCACGTAGAGCGCTCTTATTACCTGTTGGTGGAGCATTTCACTCACCGCTTATGGAACCTGCAAGAGAAGATTTAGCAAAAGCTATAGCAGAGACAGAGTTTCATACACCGATTTGTCCAGTCTATCAAAACACAGTCGCTGCTGCTGTTTCAGATCCAGATCAAATCAAAGAAAACTTAATCGCACAACTCACTGCTCCCGTAAAATGGACACAGTCAGTTCAGTCAATGATCGCTGATGGTGCAAGTGAATTCATCGAAGTAGGACCTGGTAAAGTACTCCAAGGATTGGTTAAAAAGATCGATCGCGAAGCTCAGGCTAGTTCTGCCTCTTTAGAAGAGTAACTGATAAAAATAATAGAGCGCAAACAGCGATAAAAACACAAAACCTGCATAACTCAAGAATTGTAATCCCTTACTAGGCCTGAGTTCTGCAGGTATTTTTTTGTCGATTACCAAGGAGTGATTCAACAGTCCAATGCCGGGTGCCATCATAAAGGAGACAAAGGTAGCTAGTGCTACTAAGAATCCCATATTAGCTCCGAAGAAGTAGACTACAGAAAAACTAACAATCATATGGACGATAAAGAAAATTGTCAAGAGTGATTTCTTAGGAGTTCTTCGATTTAAGAACAAAAACTTAACGGTATCTACACTGATTCTTGCAAGTGCATCGTGAGCAGTCATACAGGAACTAAACATGGTCGCAAAAGCAGCAAGGGCGATAAAGAAATAAGCCCAATCACCGATGTGTTGGGTAAAAAGGGTGATGAGTTGGTCAGCAAATACGACAGAGCTTCCACTCATTTCATTTCCAGTTCCAAATAAGGTAAGCCACCCAATAACCAAGAAAAAAAGAGATAGTACTGCGGTTAGAATATATCCAAATTTAAATTCAGATAGGGCTTCCGTAAGGGTTTCTTCTTTGTTGATTTTAAGTTTTTCAATACTCCAAAGACTCACCCAACTCGAAGCTTCCACTGCTGTAGGCATCCATCCCATCAGCGATATTAAAAATAAGATTCCTGCTTCATTTAAAAAGGAAGGAGCCTCAAAATCGGCTACCATAGGTGCTGGGCCTTTGTAGATCACCATGATGGTGGTTACAAAAAGTGCCATAAACAATAAGAGCACGATAATTTTTAAGCTCTGTTCTAAAAAGTAATAACGACCAATTATTAAAACAGCTGTGATAAAGGCAAACAATCCAAATGTCACTTCCAGCATATGATCACCGAGTAAGGGAAAGAGTCTAATAAGGAGCCCCGCTGTTACCGTATAGAGCGCTGCCAATATTGTGAGTGCACTCATTATGGTTGCTAGGGTGTAGACCCATAAATAGCCTTTTCCTTTGTCTAAATAGCCTTCTAATAGTGACTTTTTAGTGATATTGGTAAATCGTATTCCAAATTCAAAGAAGGGGTATTTAAATAAATTTGCCAGTAGTATTGGAATGACCATAATCCAACCATAAGTAGCACCTGCCTTGGTAGATAGCACTAAATGTGAGGTTCCAATAGCCATGGATGCAAATAAGATCCCAGGCCCTAGTCGTTTAATAAAGGTTTGAAGGCTTCCCATATAGTCGTTTGTTTGATATGGGATTCAATTTAAGGAAATTAACTTAAAATATGGCTGACAATTTTTTCAGCGTGATCTGTAGAGTTCTCGATAAACCATTTGTGAGTTTCCATTCCGCCACAGATAACACCTGCTAAAAATAGTCCAGGAATATTCGTTTCCATAGTGTTGGGATCGTAGGAAGGTTTTAGGTTTGACCCTTCGAGGTTAATTTGGGCCATTTTTAGGAATTCAAAGTCTGGTAAATAACCAGTCATGGCAATTACAAAATCATTGTCGATGGATTTTTGTGTTCCATTCTCAAGGAAACTGATTTGATCAGCTGTAATTTCTGAAACTTCAGCATTGTAATAAGCCTTGATACTCCCTTCTTCAATTCTGTTTAGAATATCGGGCCTAACCCAGTATTTAACTCTTGGTCCCACTTCAGGACCTCTGATGATTAGCGTCACCTCAGCTCCTTTTCGATAACAGGCAAGTGCAGCGTCGATCGCAGAATTACTTGCACCGATAACAGCGACTTTTTGATTGGAGTAGGGGTGTGCCTCCTTAAAATAATGAGTCACTTTCTCCAACTCTTCCCCTGGAACATTCATCAGATTGGGAATGTCAAAAAAACCAGTAGCGATTACTACATTTTTAGCTTTATAGGAGTCTTTAGTTGTTTGGATGATGAACTCATCCTCTTCTTTTATAAGACGAGTTACTTTTTCAAAGAGTTGAGGTTGAATACCTCTTGATTCTACAACTCTTCGGTAGTATTCTAAGGCTTCATTTCTCTTGGGCTTGGGTTCGATGCTGCAAAAGGGAATTTGATCCAATTCTAATTTATCTGAAGAAGAAAAGAACTGCATCCCGAGTGGATAATTGTAAAGTGAATTGACTAAGCAACCTTTATCGACAAGAATATAGTCGAGTCCTTTGTGTTTTGCCTCAATGGCACATGAAATTCCTATGGGTCCAGCTCCTATGATAAACAGATCGGTTGATCGCATTATCCCATGATGATTTTAAGTTCTGAAATCGTCTTTTTAGGATCTTCGCTTTTAAATACAAAGCTTCCTGCTACTAAGGCATCAGCACCAGCTTCGATTAGATCAGCAGCATTGTTAGAATTCACGCCACCATCAATTTCAATAAGGGTATTAGCTCCTTTTTTGTCGATAAGTGCTTTTAAGGCTCTTACTTTATCGTAGGTGTTTTCAATAAATTTTTGACCTCCAAAACCTGGATTGACACTCATAATGAGCACGAGATCTAAATCACAAATTACATCTTCCAATAGATTGATACTCGTATGTGGATTAAGTGATACACCAGCCTTCATACCAGCAGCTTTAATTCCTTGAATGGTTCTGTGTAAATGAGGACAGGCTTCGTAGTGTACGGTTAATATGTCTGAACCTAATTTAGCAAAAGTATCTATATAGCGATCGGGATCAACGATCATTAAATGAACGTCGAGTGTTTTTTTAGCGTGCTTATTAATTGCAGCTATAACAGGCATTCCAAAAGAGATATTAGGCACGAATACACCGTCCATTACATCGATATGAAACCAATCGGCATCACTTTCATTGACCATTTTGATGTCGCGTTCTAAATTCGCAAAATCAGCTGCTAATAAAGAAGGGGCTAAAATTTTACTCATGAGTTTGAATTGTTTTGACAAAGGTATGAAACTAATCTAGAACTTCCTCAATTGTCTGTTGGCTTCATATAGGGTTATTGACACAGCGTTCGCTAAGTTTAAGGAGCGAATTTTATCACTCATCAATGGAATAGTGTAGGTGTGATCTTGATACGTTTCTAAAAGCTCCTTGTCAAGACCAGTTGATTCTTTTCCAAAGAGGAGGTAGGTGTCTTCCTTAAAAGGAATCTCTGTATAGGGTTTTGTTCCGTGAGAAGACATAAAAGCCATTGAATTGGGCTTATTCACTTCCATAAAATCATCAAAGGATTCATAGATGTGAAGATCAATATGGGGCCAATAGTCTAATCCAGCTCTTTTTAATCGACTGTCGTCGATTTCAAAACCAAAGGGTTTTACTAGGTGTAAACGGGCATTTCCTCCAAGACACAACCTGCCGATATTCCCAGTGTTATTGGGGATTTCAGGGTGGACTAGAACAATGTTTAGCATTGATTAGATCGCTTATCCTAAGTAGGTCTTTAAGATTTTAGATCGAGAAGTGTGCTTTAATCTACGGATTGCTTTTTCCTTGATTTGACGAACACGCTCACGAGTAAGGTCAAAAGTTTCTCCGATTTCTTCAAGAGTCATGGAGTGTTGACCTGCAAGACCAAAGTAAAGACGAATCACATCAGCTTCTCTAGGAGTCAATGTTTCTAAGGAACGCTCAATCTCTGTTCTAAGAGAATCGTGTAAGAGTTCTTTATCTGGATTTGGAGATTCACCAGAACGCAATACGTCGTATAGGTTAGAATCTTCACCATCGATCAGCGGTGCATCCATAGAGACGTGACGACCTGAATTCTTCAAGGATTGTTTTACATCCTCTACGGTCATATCCAATTCCTTAGCAATTTCTTGAGCAGAGGGTGGTCTTTCATGAGCTTGCTCTAAGAAAGCATAAGCCTTATTGATCTTGTTGATCGATCCAATTTTATTTAGAGGAAGACGAACAATACGCGATTGTTCAGCCAATGCTTGTAAGATCGATTGACGAATCCACCATACAGCATAGGAGATGAATTTAAATCCACGAGTTTCATCAAAACGTTGAGCAGCTTTGATGAGTCCAAGATTTCCTTCATTAATCAAATCAGGAAGTGTCAATCCTTGATTTTGATATTGTTTAGCTACCGATACCACAAAACGAAGGTTCGCTTTGGTAAGCTTCTCTAAAGCGATTTGATCTCCTGCTTTAATGCGTTGAGCCAATTCTACTTCTTCTTCTGCGGTGATTAAGTCCACCTTTCCAATTTCCTGTAAGTATTTGTCTAATGAAGCGGTTTCTCTGTTGGTAACCTGTTTGGTAATCTTGAGTTGTCTCATAAATGGGGTTTAATTGAGTGCCTTCTGTAAAGGCGTACATTATATTATAC
>DAIRFL010000289.1:0-1679 GCA_036795105.1 Flavobacteriaceae bacterium
GAATACATCTTCGTTAGACATATCTTTGAATGCTACTAATCTATAATTCTCTGGATGAATTCCTTGTTTCATGATCTAATTACTTCTGATTTTGGACTGCAAATTTAATCTTTTTTATTAAACCAACAATGTTTGATTAAAAAAATAATGATGTATCTTTAACTTATTAAACTTAAAACCAAATCTCATGGAACAAAACGGACCAAAAACAGGTAAATATGCATTGACCTACGGAGCACTTTTAGGAGCTGTAGGAGTTGTGTTTGGTGTCATGATCTATATGATGGACATGCTTTACGAAAAAAGCCCTGTTCAAAGCATCATTGGCATTGTAGCTGCACTAGTTATCATTTTTGTAGGAGTAAAAAACTTTAAAAAAGACAACGAAGGATTTTTAACAGTAAAAGAAGCGATCAAAATAGGTTCTGGAGCAGGAGTAATTGCTGCCCTTATTAGTATTGTATACTTATTAGTACTCGCAAATGTAATTGAGCCTGATTTTTGGGATAAATCCTATGAGGTTGGAAGACAAACTATCATAGATACTTATCCACAAATGTCAGATGAGCAAGTTGATCAGGCTATTGAAACTCAAAAAAGCATGAAGTGGATCACCTATCCAATGATGATAATTATGAACACCCTATTGGGATTAATCATTGGATTATTATCTGGAGTTATCTTAAAAAATAAGAGAGAAGCCTAAACAAAAAGTGTACTTTTGTTTACTCAAAGTAAACTCATGCAGATTTCTGTAGTCATACCTTTATTAAACGAAGAAGAATCTTTAACAGAATTATACAATTGGATTGCATCAGTGATGCAGTCCAATTCTTTTTCTTATGAGGTCATCTTTATCGATGATGGAAGTGACGATGGATCATGGAGTATTATCGAAAAACTTTGTGAGCAACACTCTGAAGTAAAAGCGATTAAATTCTCTAAGAACTTTGGGAAATCTCAGGCTTTAGACGCTGGTTTTGAATTAGCTAAGGGTGAAGTCATCATCACAATGGATGCTGATCTTCAGGATAATCCAGAAGAGATTCCAATGCTCTACCAGATGATTAACCATCAAGGATATCAGTTGGTATCGGGTTGGAAGAAAAAGCGATTTGATTCTGTTCTCTTTAAAAATATGCCCTCTAAGCTTTTTAATTGGGCTGCTCGTAAAACTTCAGGAATTAAACTTCACGATTTTAACTGTGGAATTAAGGCCTATAAAAATGAAGTTGTAAAAAACATCAAAGTAACTGGTGAAATGCACCGCTATATTCCGGTTCTTGCTAAAAATGCAGGCTATTCGAATATTGGTGAGCATATCGTACAACATCAGGCTAGAAAATACGGTAAAACAAAATTTGGTATGAGTAGGTTTATTAATGGTTTTTTAGACTTGATCACAATATGGTTTGTCGGCAAGTTCGGAAAAAGGCCCATGCATTTCTTTGGTGCTTGGGGAGTAGTAGTATTTATTGTAGGCTTTTTGTTTACCCTCTATTTAGGGATTGACAAATTGTTTATCAATACCCAGGGAAGACTCATCACTGAGCGACCTGAGTTTTTTATAGCACTTTGTTGTATTCTTCTCGGATCACAACTCTTTTTAGCTGGTTTTGTAGGAGAGCTTCTCATTAGACAACAAAAACAAACAAACCACTACAACATCAGTAAGACAA
>DAIRFL010000290.1:0-1637 GCA_036795105.1 Flavobacteriaceae bacterium
GAGTGATTAGCCCCGGTGTATCCAATGCACTAGTAAGTCAAATTGATTTGCTCAACTCTTTAGCATCTCTAGTAGGGAGCCAGCAAACTGCTACCGATAGTGAAAACTTAATGGATACCTTTCTTGGCAAGTCTGATTTGGAACGTGAATCAATTGTCTTAGAAGCTTCTACTAAAACTATTCTTAAAAAAGGGGATTGGGTTTTAATCCCTCCTTATAAAGGTCCAGCATTTTACAAAATGGTTCGTATCGAATCAGCTAATAGCAAAGACTATCAACTCTACAATATTAAAGAGGATATTGGACAGAAAAACGATTTATCAGAAAAGATGCCTGAAAAGCTTCAAGAAATGATCACTCTCTACGAGCGATCTACAGCTGATAAAGAGTAAGAATTATTGTATAAACTTCTCAATATGCTCCCTCATATTGTTTCTGAGCTCTCTTCCTTTACTGACGATGATACCATTTTCATCGATGAGTAAATAACTTGGAATAGCTAGTACTTGATAGGTGTCTGCTATGGGGTCTTTAAAGCCCTTTAAATTGGATATTTGTGGCCAATGAATATCTTCTTCTTCAATAGCCTTTACCCACTTATCATTGGATTCATCAAGTGAAACTCCTACAATTTCAAAACCTTGATCCTTGTACATCGCATAAACCTTTTTGAGTTTTGGGTATTCATATCTACAGGGTTTACACCAAGAAGCCCAAAAGTCGATTAAGGTGAGTTTACTACCCATTGAAGCCTCTAAACTAATTTGTTTTCCATTGGGGTCCAATCCACTAAAGTTAGGAGCTTTAGAATTAATACTCACCAGTGCTAGTTTGTCATAACTCTCTTTGTAGTTTTGGTATAAAGGTGCTTGTTTTAAGCGATCTGACATATTGGTTAATAAGCTCAATCCTTCTTCAAAACTAATATTGTAATAGGAAGGACTTATATTTTGAAAAATAGATAAGACAGCTAAATTATCAGGATAGTTTTTGACAAATTCTTTTGTAAAATCATCCTGACTCTTGAGTTTGGTTAGCTGCAATTTATAATCCTCGTATGCTTTAGATTTTGCTGCTGCATCTTTGAGTTCAACTAAATTCTTACGATAGGTTCGATAAGCTTCTTTTCTCGGTTCTAAACTATCTAAGTAGGCACTCATTAAATCATTCGCAGGAGTTCCCTTGATTCTGACGGAGTTATCGATAGAGGCGTCACCACTAATACTGATGGTTCCAGGTTCAATAAACAGATTTAAAAAAAGTCTGGGTTGATCAACTCTAAGTGTGTAAACTGCTAGTGGATCACTAGTCCCGCTTTTGTGTATTGTTCCATCAACGACGACAATGGAGTCAATTTGCTTATAATCTTGACCGGAATCGTGAATTCTCAGCACTGTTCCATCTTCTAAACCTTTGATACTTCCACTAAGAGTATAGCTGTTTTGATTCGATTGACATCCAACTAAAATGAGCGTAAGAAGGCTTGCAAAAAGCAATGTTGAGCGATTAATTGATTGAAGGTTCATAGTTTTTTTCTTGATTTGAAGTGAATTTACAAAAAAAGCTTCATTATGAACGACTTATGCATAATATATAGATGACCAAAAAGTCAATTATTATGTAACCTTCGTTACATT
>DAIRFL010000048.1:0-10293 GCA_036795105.1 Flavobacteriaceae bacterium
AACTCGAATTCCCGCTTGTTTTAAATCATTTTTTAATTCTGGAATTGGAATGTCTCCAAAGTGAAACACACTAGCCGCAAGGGCTGCATCGGCTTTTCCGTCTTTAAAAACATCTATAAAATGTTCTTTTTTTCCAGCTCCTCCAGAGGCGATCACTGGAATGTTGACTAGTTCACACATCTTTGCTAAAGCCTTGTTTGCAAAACCGTCTTTAGTCCCGTCGTGATCCATAGAGGTAAAGAGAATTTCTCCTGCACCTCTCTGTTCTACTTCCTGTGCCCACTCAAATAAATCCAATTCGGTAGCTACCTTACCTCCTACTAAATGCACCTTCCACTGTCCATCAATTTCTTTTGCGTCGATAGCAACCACCACACATTGAGATCCAAATTTGTTGGATAAATCATTGATGAGTTGTGGAGTTCTAACTGCTGAGGAATTAATCGATATTTTATCTGCTCCGTTTTTAAGTAAGATATCGACGTCTTCAATTGATCGAATACCCCCACCTACTGTAAAAGGAATATTGATAGCCTCAGCTACATCGTGAACTAAATTAGCTAGGGTTGCTCTTGCTTCTTCAGTAGCTGTAATATCTAAAAAAACCAGTTCATCTGCTCCTGTCTTAGCGTACTCTGCAGCGAGTTCTACTGGATCTCCTGCATCTCTTAAGGATACAAAATTAACTCCCTTAACGGTTCTACCGTCTTTGATATCTAAACAGGGTATAATTCTCTTACTGAGCATCTTAACTAATTATAAATTGTTCTAATTGCTTTAAACTGATCCTGTTTTCATAGATCGCTTTACCGATGATGGTTCCTTCACATCCCAATTCTTTTAGTTGAGGCAATTCATCAAAGGTAGAAATTCCACCACTGGCGATTAAATTAATTCTTCCAGAAGCATCATCCTCTAAAATCTTTTGGTATAAATCAAAAGAAGGACCTTCTAGCATTCCGTCCTTTGAAATATCGGTACAAATGATATAGCGTACCCCCTTTTCCACATAGCTTTTGATAAAGGGTAACAATTCTTCATTCGACTCTTCTAACCATCCAGAAACTGCTACCTTTTCATCTTTGGCATCAGCTCCTAATATAATCGTATCTGAACCGTATTTTGACAACCAAGATTCAAATACAGAAGGGTTCTTTACTGCTATACTTCCTCCTGTAATTTGTTTCGCTCCTGATTCAAAAGCGATACGGATATCCTCATCGGTTTTAATACCCCCTCCAAAATCAATTTTTAAGCTGGTATTTGAAGCGATTTGCTCCAATACCTTATAGTTGACAATATGCTGTGATTTAGCACCGTCTAAGTCCACTAAATGTAGGTGTTTAATACCGTGAGCCTCAAATTCCTTAGCGACTTCTATGGGGTTTTCATTGTAAATCTTTTGGGTGTCGTAATCTCCCTTTGAGAGACGGACACATCTTCCATCGATGATATCTATTGCTGGTATAATTCTCATTAGATCGCTAAAAAGTTCTTTAATAATTGTTCTCCTACACTGCTGCTTTTCTCTGGGTGAAATTGAGTAGCGTAAAAATTATCACGTCTAAGTGCTGCACTATAGGCTCCATCATAAGTAGCCTCAGCTATGGTTTGATCGCATTTTGGAACATAATACGAGTGTACCATATAGATATAGGAATCTTCCTCAATACCTTCAAACAGCTCTGTTTTCAAAGAGTTGATCGCATTCCAACCAATTTGAGGCACCTTAACCTTTGAAGGATCAAAACGAATAACGTCTACGTCAAAAATACCCAATCCAGGGGTGTGATCTTCTTCACTGTAGCGACACATGAGTTGCAATCCCAAACAAATACCCAAAACAGGTTGAGTTAGTTTTGGAATCAGTGTGTCTAAATTCTTTTCCTTGAGCATTTTCATAGCAGCACCTGCTGCACCAACTCCTGGAAAAATAACCTTATCAGCTGCTTTAATTTCTTCAGCATCACTGCTGAGCACCGCATGCACTCCCAATCGCTCAAAGGCAAATTGAATACTCTTAATATTCCCAGCTCCGTAATCGATGATGACTAATTTCATTTATAACATTCCTTTGGTTGAGGGTAATACCATCTTTTCTGGATCTTGTTTGATCGCCATTTTAATCGCCTTGGCAAAAGCCTTAAAGATCGCTTCAATCTTGTGGTGTTCATTCACTCCTTCCGCCTTGATATTTAAATTCGCTTTTGCACCATCGCTAAAGGATTTAAAAAAGTGGAAAAACATTTCAGTGGGCATTTTACCAACCATTTCACGTTTGAACTCCGCTTCCCATTCCAACCAGTTTCTACCACCAAAATCAATGGCTACCTGTGCTAAACAATCATCCATGGGTAAACAAAATCCATAGCGTTCAATTCCTAATTTGGATCCAAGAGCTATAGCAAATGCTTCTCCAAGAGCAATTGCAGTATCTTCAATGGTATGGTGCTCATCGACTTCTAAATCGCCTTTGACTTCGATACTGAGATCCACCTGTCCGTGTTTAGAGAGTTGATCCAACATATGATCAAAGAAGGCAATACCTGTATTTATGGTTCCTTTACCTACTCCATTGAGATCCAACTCAATTTTGATATCCGTCTCCTTAGTTGTGCGAATCACTTCTGCTCTTCGAGCTCCTGTAGTTAAAAATGCATAGATCTTTGACCAATCAGTACTCTCAAGAGCAATGGTTGAATTTAAATCACCATAGGTAGTTACTTCTTCAACTCCTAGTTCATTTCCAGAATTTAAATAGATGGCTTTACACCCTAAATTCTTTGCTAGTGCTACATCGGTAATACGATCACCAATGACAAAGGAATTTTCTAAATCGTATTTTGAAGCATCCATATACTTGGTGAGTAATGCCGTACCAGGCTTTCTAGTAGGAGCCTTTTCCGATGCAAAGGTTCTGTCGAGTACGATTTCACTAAATTCAACTCCTTCACTTTTAAAGGTATCTAGGATAAAGTTTTGAACAGGCCAAAAAGTCTCTTCTGGAAAGGAGTCCGTTCCCAATCCATCTTGATTGGAAACCATCACTAGTTCAAAAGCATTGAGTTTTGCTATTTGAGCCATGGTAGCAATAGCCTTTGGATAAAAACTTACTTTTTCAAAAGCATCGATTTGCGGATCGTCCTTTGGTTCTACGATGAGGGTTCCATCTCTATCGATAAAGAGTACTTTTTTCATGATTCTATCATTTTTAATACACGGATGAGTTCTTTGTTTTCCTCGGTTGTACCAACGGTAAAACGCAGCGCATTTTCACAGTGTAATTGAGTCGATCGATTTCTAACGACTATTCCTTTTTCTAATAATTGATTGTATCGCTTAGTAGCATCATCCACACGAGCTAATACAAAGTTGGCATCTGATGGAAAGATCTGCGCTACAAATGCCACCTCATTTAAAGCTTCGATAAGCGCTGTTCTACTCTCGATGATCGATTGTACTTCTACAAGCACCTGATCATTGGCCCTTACACGCTCTAAGGCACGCTCTTGAGTAAGCTCATTGACATTATAAGGTGGTTTAATCTTATTGAACATACTGACAATTTCAGGACTTGCAAAGAGCATTCCCAATCGTATACCAGCCATTCCGTAGGCTTTTGAAAGTGTTTGAGTGACAATTAAGTTAGGGTAACGATCGAGCTTTTCGATCCAAGAGGGCTTCTCTGTAAAATCGATATAGGCCTCATCGACCACTACAATACCCTTAAAACTGTTTAGGATGGTCTCAACCCCTTCTTCTTGTAATAAATTTCCAGATGGATTGTTTGGAGAACACACAAAGAGCAGCTTTTGATCTTTTAGTTTATTGAGTACAGCCTCAGTGTCGATTAAAAACTCCTCCGTAAGTGGAATCTGCTGTACTTGTACTGCATTGAGATCTGCTAATACCTGATACATTCCATAGGTTGGCGGCAGTGTAATTACCGAATCTTTATGAGGCTCACAAAAGGCTCTAAAGATCAAATCGAGAACTTCATCGGAACCATTTCCAAGGAGAATTTGATCCGAAGGGATTCCCTTTATCTTTGAGAGTTCCTCCTTGAGTGAACGTTGAAGCGGATCTGGATAGCGATTGACCCCATTTTCATAAGGGTTTTCATTAGCATCCAAAAAGATCATCTCACTTCCATTAGAAACGTATTCATCTCTAGCAGAAGAGTAAGCCTTAATTGACTTGATGTTCTCTCTTAACAGTTTATTGAGTTCAAATCCACTCATGTTCCTTATTCTTTATTCGCTTTTAATTCGTTTAAACGAAGACTTACAGCATTCTTATGTGCTTCTAAGCCTTCTGCTTGGGCCATATATTCAATTGATGGTCCTATGTTTTGAATTCCCTCTGCAGAGATTTTTTGAAAGGTCATTTGTTTTAAGAAACTATCGAGATTTACCCCACTGTATTGTTTGGTGTAGCCGTTGGTCGGCAAGGTGTGATTGGTTCCAGAGGCGTAGTCACCAGCACTCTCTGGAGTGTAGTTTCCAATAAATACCGAACCTGCATTGTGTATGGAATCAATGTAAAACTCCTCCTCTTCACTACAGATGATATAGTGTTCAGGGCCGTACTCATCGATACAATCAGCAGCATCCTCTTTGGAATCAAAATAGATCATCTTAGAATTGGCAATTGCTTTTTTGGCAATTTCCTTTCTAGGGAGTTCCTCAAGCTGCTTTTCAAGTTCAACAGAGACCTCATCAATGAGGTTTTTATCGGTGCTTACTAGAATAACCTGACTATCGGGACCGTGTTCTGCCTGAGATAGTAAATCTGAAGCTACAAATGCAGGATTTGCAGAAGCATCACCCACCACTAAGAGTTCACTTGGACCTGCAGGCATATCGATAGCAACCCCTAATGTGGTCGCGTATTGCTTGGCCAAAGTCACAAATTGATTTCCGGGGCCAAATATTTTGTACACCTTTGATATACGTTCTGTACCATAGGTCATGGCGGCAATCGCTTGTATACCACCTACTTTGTAAATGTTCTCAATTCCACAACGTTTTGCTGCATAGAGAACCGCAGGGTGTACCGCTGCTTCTTTAGTCGGAGGAGTACAGAGTACCACCTGGCTACATCCAGCAATCTGAGCTGGGATGGCAAGCATCAATACCGTTGAAAAAAGTGGAGCTGAACCTCCTGGAATATAAAAACCAACCTTTTGTATCGGTCTTTTTTCTTGCCAGCAGTCCACACCAGCACTCGTTTCTACTTCGACTCTTGAAGTTTGTTGCGCCTTGTGAAATTTATAGATATTGTCATATGCCAAATCAATGGCATCTTTTAACTCTTTTGAGAGCTCCTTATCAGAAGCTTCTATCGTTTCTTTTTCAACTGCTAAATCAGACATGCTAACTCCATCAAACTTTTGAGTATAGTCTATTAAGGCCTGATCACCACTTGCTTTAACCGCATTAAAAACTTCAACCACTACAGATTCAACATCGTAAAATGTAGCAGTAGGTCGCTTCAGTATCGACTCCCACTGAGATCTAGATGGATTGAAATAGTGTTGCATTTTTAGAGTACCATTTTTTCAATTGGACATACTAAGATTCCCTCTGCACCTTGAGCTTTTAACTGATCAATTACATCCCAAAAGGCGTATTTATCAACTACTGAGTGTACCGAACTCCATCCCTTTTCAGCTAGAGGTAATACCGTTGGACTCTTCATTCCAGGTAGAATCTCTAAAATAGCATCCAATTGGTCATTAGGTGCATTTAAGAGAACGTATTTCGCCTTTCTTCCTCTTAAAACCGATTGAATTCTAAATTGAAGGTTGTCTAATAAAAGTTTTGCCTCAGAACTGATCTTTGGAGATACAGCTAAAACGGCCTCCGATTCCATCAGTTTTTCAACCTCTCTCAAATTGTTTTTAAAGAGCGTACTTCCAGAAGAAACAATATCACAGATGGCATCAGCCAATCCGATGTTTGGAGCTATTTCAACAGAACCGTTAATAATGTGTAGTTCTGGAGTTATGCCCTTTGATTCTAAGAACTTCTTAACCGTATTTGGATAGGAAGTCGCAATGGTTTTTCCGTTAAAGTCTTCTATTCCATTGTAGGGAGCATCTTTTGGAAGAGCTAAAGACACTCTACATTTTGAAAATCCTAGGCGTTCTACCACTTGAATATCATCCCCCTTTTCAAAGAGTAAATTATCTCCAATAATCGCACAATCCACTACTCCATCTCTGAGGTATTGAGGAATATCTCCATTTCTCAAATAAAAGACTTCTAAGTCGTAGTTACGAGCACTAGCCTTGAGTTGATCCTTTCCATTGTCGATAGAAATACCAGCGTCTTTGAGTAGTTTTAATGAATCTTCATTTAAACGACCACTTTTTTGAACTGCAATTTTAATTTTTGTATTCATATGCTTTAAATTAAAAAACCCGCTTGATTACTCAAACGGGTCTAATATGATTATACATAGCCATATGCTACCTCGTTTGAAAGTAGTTAATGATATGGTGATGTGTATGTGTCTTTTTCATTCTGGGCGTAAAATTAACAATATTATTTAGAACCTAAAACAATAAATGAGTTTTTGTGTATAAATAACAATTTGTTAAATCAGCGTTACAATTAGTTATTTCCCAAAATTAAAGGAAGACCCGATTCTCCAGAACCTACCACAATAACCTTAGCATTTGGTGATTCAGCTAATTTAATAGTCGCTTCAATTCCTTTGTCTTGAAGAATTTTATCAGTAAGGGATGCAGATAAAATTCTGTTGGCATCTGCCTTACCTTGTGCTTCAATAATTTGTTTTTCAGCTTCCTTAGAAGCAGTAACCAATCTAAATTCGTACTCCAAAGACTCTTGTTCCTGCTTTAATTTACGCTCGATTGCTTCTTTAATCGTCGGAGGAAGTGTTACATCTCTCACTAGAATCTCGTTGAGCTGAATGAATTGATCATCTACAATTTTCTTTGTTTCTTCAAAGATCTCCGATTGAATCACATCTCTTTTTGAAGAGTACAATTGTTCAGGAGTATAACGACCAACAACAGAACGCGCTGCTGAACGAATCGCAGGCATGAGAACACGCTGAACGTATTTCTCACCCTTTGATTGGTGAAGTTTTCCAAGACTCTCGTACTTTGGCTCAAACCATGCAGAAGCGTCTAATTTAATCTCCAATCCATTAGAAGATAATACTTGCATTTTCTCAAAGATTTCTTGTTGTCTCACTTCGTAAACGAAGACCTTATTCCAAGGAGCAATCACGTGAAATCCTTCACCTAATGGTGGTTGATCGATAACAACTCCCCCTCCAAAGGTTTTGTATAAAACTCCAGCTTGACCAGATCCTATTGTTAGTGTTGATTTTGATAATACAATGACTGCAATGATAATCAGTATGATTACTGGCATT
Organism: Flavobacteriaceae bacterium; assembly: GCA_036795105.1. Taxonomy (GTDB): domain Bacteria; phylum Bacteroidota; class Bacteroidia; order Flavobacteriales; family Flavobacteriaceae; genus MAG-120531. The sequence continues at coordinate 7,411 of DAIRFL010000048.1, forward strand.
GCAATTTTAGGTAATTTTTCCATTTTTTTTAGTTTAAGTTTTTAATACTCATTAAGTTAACATTCCACCGTCTACATTGAGGACCTGTCCGGTTACATAGGCTGATAAATCAGAGGCTAGGTAGACACATGCATTTGCAACGTCCTCAGGAGTCCCTCCTCTTTTTAAAGGAATACCATCTCTCCATCCCTGTACTACTTTTTCGTCTAGCTTAGCAGTCATCTCCGTCTCAATAAATCCCGGAGCAATCGCATTACAACGAATATTTCTAGATCCGAGTTCCAAGGCTACTGATTTAGTAAATCCAATCATACCCGCTTTGGAAGCTGCGTAATTTGCCTGACCAGCATTTCCTTTAACACCGACTACCGAACTCATATTGACAATCGATCCAGAGCGCTGTTTTAAGAAGGTACGCTGTACTGCCTTGGTCATATTAAACACCGACTTAAGGTTGATTTTAATAACTGCATCAAAGTCTTCCTCACTCATACGCATCAATAAGTTATCTTTAGTGATACCAGCATTGTTGATCAAGATATCGATTGTTTCAAAATCTGCCACTACGGCATCGACTAACTGCTGTGCAGCTTCAAAGTCAGATGCATCACTCTTATAGGCCTTTGCCTTTACTCCTAATGCCGATAATTCTTCAGCTAATGCGATAGCAGGAGCCTCACTTGAACTATAGGTAAAAGCTACATTTGCACCCTGCTCAGCAAATACTCTTGCTATTCCAGATCCAATCCCACGGCTTGCACCAGTGATGATTGCAGTTTTATTTTCTAGTAATTTCATTTGTAAATAGTTTTAGTAAAGATACGTTATGTATTTGTAATAAAAAATCCCGCAAATAGCGGGATTCTTATTTGATTTAGCTTTGGGGTTAACCCAATACTTCTTTTACTTTCTTTCCAATTTCAGCAGGAGAATCAACCACGTGAATTCCACAAGATCTCATAATGGCTTTCTTCGCTTGAGCAGTATCGTCAGATCCACCGACAATTGCACCAGCATGTCCCATTGTTCTTCCTGCAGGAGCTGTTTCACCAGCGATAAACCCTACAATTGGTTTTTTTGAACCGCTTTCCTTATACCAATTAGCTGCATCAGCCTCTAATTGACCACCGATTTCACCAATCATTACTACACATTCGGTAGCAGGATCTTCGATGAGTAATTGAATCGCTTGTTTAGTAGTGGTTCCAATAATTGGATCTCCACCAATTCCAATGGCAGTTGTAATCCCCATTCCTTCTCTAACCACCTGATCAGCAGCCTCATAAGTTAAAGTACCCGATTTTGATACGATTCCAACGCTACCTGATTTAAATACAAATCCTGGCATAATACCAACCTTTGCTTCACCTGGAGTAATTACCCCTGGACAGTTTGGACCGATTAATCGACAATCTCTCGATGCGATATACTCATTAACTTTAACCATATCAGCAACTGGAATACCTTCTGTAATACAAACGATTACTTTAATTCCAGCTTCAGCAGCTTCCATAATTGCATCAGCAGCAAATGCTGGTGGTACAAAAATGATAGAAGTATCAGCTCCTAATTGATCTACTGTTTCTTGAACTGTGTTAAATACAGGTTTACCAAGATGGGTTTGTCCTCCTTTACCAGGAGTTACTCCACCTACAACCGCAGTTCCGTATTCGATCATTTGACCAGCGTGAAAAGTTCCCTCACCACCGGTAAATCCTTGAACAATGATTTTTGAATCTTTGTTTACTAAAACGCTCATTTATTCTTTATTTAATTTGATTCAAAAGTAAGGCTTTGTTTGCAAATCCAAAGCCTTAATACTGAATATTTTTAATGTAATTTACTCTTTGATTCGTTCCATATAGGAACCCTTTTCAGTATCCACCTTAATCTTATCTCCTTCGTTGATAAAGAGCGGAACATTTATGGTTGCTCCAGTTTCTACTGTTGCTGGTTTAGTAGCGTTAGTAGCGGTGTTTCCCTTTACTCCAGGCTCTGTATAGGTCACTTCTAAAATCACAGAAGCGGGCATCTCAACTGAAAGTGGTGCCTGATCTTCAGCGTTAAACATAACCTTGACCAAATCTCCTTCTTTAATCAAGTCAGGGCGATCAAGGGTTGATTCTTGAAGTTCAATCTGATTGTAATCATCAACATTCATAAAGTGATAGGTTTCTCCTTCAGCATATAAAAATTGATAGGAACGTGTTTCGACACGAACATCATCAATTTTATGACCCGCTGAGAAGGTGTTATCCAGTACTTTACCCGTTGAAATACTCTTGAGTTTTGTTCTTACAAAAGCAGGGCCTTTTCCTGGTTTTACGTGTAAGAATTCAATGATTTTGTAGATGTCGTGATTGTATCGAATGCACAATCCTTTTCTGATATCTGATGTACTTGCCATAGTTATGAATTACTTATATATCCTTTCATAATACCTCGTTTGGAATCTTTTACAAAGAGAATGATTTCATCTCGCTCTGGAGTAGCTTCCATTTCAGCCTCGATAATTTGAATGGCCTGGGTATTGTTGTAATTATTTTGGTATAAAATTCTATAAATGTTTTGAATTTCTCTAATTTTTTCTGGACTATATCCATTTCTTCTCAGACCTACTGAATTAATCCCTACAAAGGAAAGCGGTTCTCTAGCTGCTTTAACATAGGGAGGAACATCTTTTCTGACAAGAGATCCACCTGTTACAAAAGAATAACTTCCGATCGTCACAAATTGATGTACAGCAACAAGTCCTGCCATCACTACATTCCTACCAACAGTTACATGTCCTGCAAGGGTTGAATTATTTGAAAAGATACAGTTATCACCAACAGAGCAATCGTGTGCAATATGACAATAAGCCATAATCAAACAATTATCGCC
>DAIRFL010000049.1:0-10272 GCA_036795105.1 Flavobacteriaceae bacterium
TAGAAGTAACTCCAATTGACACGAGTTTTGAATCCACCTTAACTTTTGATTTGACAAGTCTTGGATCCACCTTTAATAATGTAACTCTAGGAACTACAGACAATGCATCAGATGTAACAATTGTGGATTCCATTACTGCTGATGGACCTATTAGTGTATATGGTGACGATCTTGATGTTCGAAATGACTTAGTAGTTTCTGCTACTGATTCAGATATTAGTTTATTAGCTAAGAACGCCATTTTATATAATACAATGAGCTCTGTGTTGAGTGTTACCACCAATGGTGGAAATGTTTTATTTGCTGCAGATACTGATAATACATCAGGAGGATCCATCAGATTCTATAATTCAAGCTACGGTGTTGACATTTCAACATCCGGTGGTGATATTACTTTAGGTGGTGGAGCTGTAAATGGTTCTGGATTTGCAAAAGGATATGCCTCATCTCTTTCAGAAGGAATTCGAATGGAGGGGAATATCGATATAAATTCAGGTGGTGGTAATATATACCTAAGAGGGCAGTCTGAATTTAGGGATGAATCTTCTGGACATGGTATGGCTGGAATAGGAATGTGGTCTAATAGTTCCACATTTGATGTGAATGCAGGTTCTGGAACTGTAACCATTCATGGAATATCTCAAAGTTATAACTCTTTATATGGTAATCACGATGCTGGAATCGTTTTTGGAGGACAAGGAACTATTACTTCAGCAGCAGTATCGGGATCAACAGCGATCTCTTTTAAAGGAGATGGATTAGGGACTACATTGGATACTCCTAATACTAGAGGTGATGGTGATGGGTTATATGTATACAGTGGTGGAAATTTAACACTTCAAGCAACCGGCGGTGGTTCTATTGATCTCAAAGGGTATGGGACCACAACGGAAGCTAATCAACAGAATATTGAAATTAATGGAGGCTTGAACGTCTTATCTAGTAGTGGACCAATCACTTTAGAAGGGGTGACAGATTTAACAAATGGAATTTATTTGCGTACAACTTCAATTCCAACGAATATTGGTAGTAAAGCATCAACAGATGTGACTACAAGTACAGCTAATATTACATTAATTGACAATGCCTTCACTCACACAAATGATGCATCAAAATTTACATTGAATACCTCTGGAGATGTTACAATAAAATCTAAAGGTTCAGCATTTGGAGCAACTATTTATGCTTCTCGATTTGATTTTGATTCTTCATTGGGTGATTTAACTATTGGGACCACTTCCAATACTTCGACTATAGATATCAATACTGCAATTGCTATTAATGGTTCTATGAATTTATATGGAGGTTATGTTGTTCAGAGAAAAAACCTTTCTGCAGTTGGAGAAAATTCTTCAATTTCATTGTATTCTTCTGGAAGAATTGAATCAAATGATTCGGTGTCAATTCAAACAGGTACGGCTTCGGTAACTGGGGGTGACATCAATATAATTTCTAATACGGATGGTACATCTGGAGGTCAGATTAGGTATCAAAATAACACCAAGACTTTTACTGTTGATTCCAATGGAGGTAATATTCTATTTGCTGGTGGAAATTTTGAAGGAACTGGCTATGCCGAGGGATCAAATGCTCAACCTTATGCTGAAGGTATTCGTATGGATGCAGCTACAACCATTAATTCAGACGGCGGAACTATTACTTTTAGAGGTAAATCCTATGATGGTACAACTGTTTATGGAGTAGGTGCTGCAGGAATCGGTTGGTGGTTTGGAGGAGCCAAAACTATAAATAGTGGATCTGGTAAGTTGTATTTTGATGCCCAAAGTTATTCTGATGCAAATGCAACTGCTGGAACATTGCAATCGGATTACGATGGAGCCTTTTATATTTCAAATTCTTCTGTAAAACTCATTTCATCGAGTACTGCTTCAGATGCGATTACCATTATAGCAGATGGAAGTAATGGTTCTGGTGACGGTCTTGTAATGGGAGGTTCTAATGACGTTCGAATTATTGCTGATAACGGTGGAGGAATTGATATTAGAGGGAGTTCAACTCTGAGTTCAGAAAGGGATTTTCATATCGATCAACCTCTGTATTTGATGGCAAATTCTGGTCCGATTACAATTCGAGGAACCTCTGGAGGAGCTGGGACTGATATTCAATTATACAGCAGTGGGTATTTATACTTAGGAAACCACTCCAATGTGTCTGAGGTAAGTGCGAGTACGAGTACTGTCACCTTTAAAATGGATAAATTTTCTTGGTCTTCGCCTTCAAATGACCCAGTTGTCAACACCTCTGGTTCATTTATTTGGGAGCCTGTTTCGAGTAATTTTGGACAATCTGCCGATGCAAAGTGGATCAATTTAAGTCAAACACCTTCATCTTATCAACTGGGTTCTACGACAACTTCAGCTACTATTTTAATTGGTTCATCTATTTCTGCTAGTGATTCAGTTCGAATATATGGAGGGGATATAACCATTAGTAATCCGCTTTCTTCAAATACAGGGTCTATGTATATCCAATCTCTTGGAGGAGATGTTACCCAGTCTGCTGCTATTAGTAGTACTGGTTTGGCCTTATTGGGTACTGGTAATTTTAACTTAACCAATACCTCTAATAAAATAGCGACAATTGCTGGAGGTTCTAGCACCACAAAACTTGGAACAGTCTCAGTGGTTGATTCTACAGGAGGCTTAGAGATTGGTTCTGTAAATCCAGATGGAATTACCTCCACAGGAGATATCTACATAGCTACTCTTTCTGGAGATATAACAATCAGTCAAGATATTGTAACGACCAGTACCTCAAGTAATGCAATTCGAGTATTAGCTGATTCTGATGAAACCGCTGGAAATGCTGGTGATGGTAATATTATTATTTCTGGAACTCCAACTCTTACTATGGGAACTGGTGGTATTGCTAAATTGTATAGTGGAATTGATACTTCGAGTACTGGATTAACTTCATTTGTTGGTAGTGATAATACCTTGTACAACAAAGATTCTTCTAGTGATACTTCTAGTTTAAGTGCTGGATCATACGCTTTATACCGTAAATCATCGGTGAGTATGTCCGTATCTGAATCAAGTCTGACTTTGATTAATACCGATACAGGATTTTATGAGCACCCTAAGACCTTTACGGTGACCTCAACGACCTTACAAGAAGATGTAACGGTTACTGCCACTACAGGATATGAAATTTCAGAATCAGAATCCTCTGGTTATGCTTCTTCATTGACTCTTACACATTCTTCAGGTTCGGTAAGTACAACGATATATGTTAAAAGAACGAGTGGCTCTTCTGTGACTTCAGGAACGATTACACTATCAACTTTATCTGTTTCAGATCATACGATAGACTTAACTTCTGTCGACAATATCGTCTTTGATTTTGATGGTTCTAATGACTATATCGATACAGGTTCCAATATGTTTGGAAGTACAGTTTCAAATTTTACTATTGAAGTATGGATTAAACCTGTAGCTGCTGATTTTAATGGATTATATCATGCATTTATTGGAAATGTTACGACTGTTGTTTCTACTAGAAACCCTACGCTCTATCTCAAAAGTGGAAAAATTCATTACGATAATAATGATGGTACTCGATATGCTGAACTAACTACTAATGCAGTAGTAACTCAAGATCAGTGGAATCACATTGCTTGGGTAAAAGAAGGAACCACTGGAAAACTATATGTCAATGGTGAACAGGTGCAAGTACATTTAGCTGGATCAAATACTGATGTATACGATTTCCCAATGCCAACTACCACTTCGCTTTATTCAAATTTTGTATTTGGTAAATCTGACAATTATCACAATGGTAAAATGGACGAGGTTCGTTTTTGGAATGTTCCACTAACTCAATCACAAATTAAATCAAATGCCAATATTTCACTTCGCGGAAATGAAACAGGCTTATTAGCATATTATCAATTTAACCAAGGTACACCAGGTGGAGATAACACCAGCCTAACGACTCTTACAGACTCTTCCGGAAATCACAATGGAAGTTTGAGTACTGGAACACTAGCTCTCAACGGTTCTGACTCGAATTTTGTCGATCAAGGAAGCAGTCTTAAGAGTTTGTTAGACGCTGGTACTGTATCTTTTACAGCTACCTCATCTTCTACTTATGAGGTGTGTGCTGCCGCTTCTCATACCTTGACAAGTACAGTCAATGCCTATGGTGGTATTGGAACGCTTTCTTATCAATGGCAAGAGAGTAGTGATAATAGTACTTGGTCTGATATCAGTGGAGCAACTTCAGCTGCACTAACTACGGGTTCAATTAGTTCTCTAACTTATTTTAGAAGAAAGGTAACCGATGAAACATCAACTGTTAAATACTCTAATTCACTAATTGTAAAAGTATTATCAATAACGACTCAGCCATCCACAACCGCTCAAAACTTAAAGCTAAATGAAACGGCCACTACATTAACGGTTGCTCATACGGCTGTTTCTGCTGCGAGTTATCAATGGTATAAAAACACGTCTGCTTCCAATTCTGGAGGTGATGCAATTTCAGGGGCTACTTCAACATCCTATACTCCAGCTACTGATTTAGCCGGTGAGTTTTATTACTATGTTGTTATTACTAATAATGGATGTAGTGTAACTTCTAATGTTTCAGGAAGGGTAATAATTACCAATCCAATTTCAAAAATACCTGCTGCAACTGGTGATTGGACCAATATGATGTTGGGGAATAACTTTGATCCGAATGATGATCAACAGGCAGTGTCTGATACAGATATCGTTGGAAACTCAACCAATGCGCTCTTACAAACGCAGCGTAGTCTCTATACTTTTGACTCAGGAACTTCACCTGATTACGTGTATAATTTTAGAGCTCGTCATGGTGATGTTTCAACAAGAGGAAATTTAGGATCTTCATTTTATTTGGGCTTAGATTTAGATGATGATAAAGTAGCAGATGTATTTGTGGAGGCCAATACCAAAGCGAGAACTCCATATGTGGCTTTTCATAAGGCTGATATTTCAAATACAGGAGATGGAACGAGTCCTTCAAATACGGGTTGGTTAAATTCTTCCAATAAAACAGATGAAGAATTGGTCTTAACAGATCGAGATGCCTACATAAAAGCTACTAATGTAGTAGACGATGCCTATTCTGATAATGTAGATTTAGACTCCAATGGTGAAAATGATACTTGGGTTGAATTTAACTTTACGCTTCAGAGCTTAAAAGATTTTGCAAATGCTGCATGGGGATTAACCGTAGATGGGGATTCTGCTGTGACCTTATTTGCCTTTACATCTACCTCTCAGACAGCCAATGGTGATATTGCTGGAGTAAATGACAATACTGCTGATCTCACTAAAACTTGGGAACAATTAGGAGTTACCGTTACAGGAAGTTTAAACCAGATTTCTACCAATGAATTATTGGCACCAACGGTTACATCTCAAACCTATTCTTCAACCACCCTTACAGTAGTGGGTACCTGGGGAGGAGATCAGGGTGGAACCGATAGTTTGACAGTTCAGTTAAATGGTCAAACCTATACTTCAGCTGATTCTGAACTTACTTTTGATGGAACAACTTGGAATTTGACTTCAACCGGAGTATTGTCTTATGCGTCGAGTTATACTGTTACAGCGACAACAACTAGAGATTCAGAATCTAAAACAGCTACAGGAACGGTAACCATTCAAGATAACGACAGTAGCTTAAGCGCTCTGACATTTAATAATATTACACTCAGTCCAACATTTAGCGGAGGTACTACGAGCTATACGATGGTTGTGAGTCAAACTACAGATACAACGACCTTTTCAGCTACGACAACTAGTTCAAATGCTTCGATGACAATCGATGGCTCCTCTACTTCAAGTGGATCAGATGTAGTTCAGAATTTGCCCTATGGAACCAGTACGATAACCATTGTAGTGACGGCTCAAAATGGATCTACTACCACCTATACAGTTCTCATAACACGTCAAATTGTTCCGACCATCAGTTGGTTGAATTCTGATAATATAACAGATGAAGGAGGGGATACTGCTACATTGGTTGTAGTCTTACCTCAAGCTCCTACAGCGGATGTTGTCATTAATTTAACTAACAATGATACTACAGAAGGAAGCTTAAGTGTCTCTACTTTAACCTTTACCTCCTCGAATTGGAATGTATCACAAACGATAACAGTTACAGGTATTGACGACACTGAAAATTCAAGTTTAAGAGATGGTGCTCAAAGTTATACGATTACTTCTCAAGCGAGTTCTACTTATTCAGCTTACGATGGAGTCTCATTAAGTACCATGACTGTAACCAATCAAGATGCAGATCCACCTGCAATTAGAGTTACAGTAACTTCTAATGAAATTTCTGAGAGTGGTTCAAGTATACAAGCGACCTATGCACTCTTATCGACTCTTAGTCCTACTTCTGCAACCGTAACTTTTAATTTAACTATTGATGATTCAACTGAAGCTAGTTTTAGTGCTGCAGCTGTCGTAACCTCTACTGAAGTTAGTCTGTCATCCACTCAGACTTCAACAAATATCAATATCTATGGAGTAGATGATACTCTGAGTGATGGAACAAAAGCCGTTAACATTACAGCGGGAGATGTGCATTCTGATACCGATACTGGATACGATGGACTTTCAGTATCTGATGTTTCGGTCATTAGTTTAAATAATTTAGACAATGAATACGTAAGTGATCTCTTTACAGATTATGGAGGATTATGGTCTACAGGTGTTGATAATATCTCATCGACCAAGCCAGATGCAGATCACGATCTAGTAGGGTTCCGATTTGCAGATGAAGTTTATGCAACAGGAGTTGATGATTATTTATTGATCGATGAGGCCACTACATATGATAAAAATGCATTGAATTTTAATTCAGATCCATTGCCTAATGATAATGATTACGTAAACCTCGGTGATATCCATAGTGCATTTGGTGATATGACTGTTGAAGCATGGGTAAATGTAGATGAGCTTCCATCAACAGATTATTTTGAAATTTTTACTAGAGAACGAAATTTTGCGTTTTCACTTAATAAATCTAGTGGAAAGGTCAGAGTTCATTTTAATGTTGGAGATGGAACTACATGGAGTGCAGGTGTCAACGGAGCCACACTCCTAGATTTGGATGGTTGGGTGCATATAGCTGCAACTAGAGATTCTTCTTCGGGAGCTGTAAAAGTTTATGTAAATGGATCACAAGATGCTAGTGGAACCTTGAGAACAGGTCTTCTAGGACAAAATGATTCAGATACCACTGATGATGTAGTAACTATTGGAGCTAAACGAATTTCAGCTACTTCAGTAGTCAATAATATGGTTGGAAGTATTGATGAACTTCGCGTTTGGAATACAGTTCGAACAGCCACTCAAATTAATGACAATAAGTTAGTGAGTATCGATCCTACGACTCACACTGATTTGGTGGGATACTACAAATTCAATCAAGGTGTTCCTAGAGATACCAATACTTCAATATCAACAATTGATGATTCTTCAATAGCACTTCATCACGGAACTGCTGTTAATTTTTCAATGCAGGATGACTATTCTAACTTCACTTATGGAATGGCTCTTGAAAATCAAAACAGTGCACTGCATTTACAAGGTGCTTCTAACTATATTGATTTAGGTGATAATTTTGACAATTTAGGAACCATGACCTATGAGGTGTGGGTTAAACGTAAAGCATCTTCTACACATTCCAACCAACAACTCTTAAACAAAGCTGGTGTTATGATTATAAGTCTTTATAATTATAAATTTCAGGCGAATTTTGGAGATGGTACCACCAATGGGTCTTATGTTAATTCTGGTTATGTAGTTCCTGAGAATGTTTGGACCCATTTAGCGGTTTCTAGAAATACCGATGGTGAAGTAAAAATGTATGTGAATGGGGTTCTTAAAAAAACAGCAACTGGCATCACGGCAACTGGTAATGGAACAACGAACGCTGCAATTGGTTCTGCGGTAACTGGTTTAGGTGCTTCGAATAACTTCTACGAAGGATATATGGATGAAGTGCGAATTTGGAATACAGAACGTACTTTGACACAAATTAGAGAGAATAGTAATAAACAGCTCACCGGTTCTGAAGACGGATTACTAGCCTATTACAATTTTAATGATAGGGTAACAGTTGGATGGAATAAATCATCAACTTCTGTCGCAGATCAAACAGGAAACGGATATACTGGTACTGCTACTAATATGACATTAACTGGTTTGACTTCAAATTTTGTTAGATCTAGAGGTTATTTTGTCAATACTCCTTTTAAGGCACTTCCTGTATCTAATGTTGCTACTTCGGGTAGTGGTTATGCTCGTATTGAACCAAGTACTGCTTCCTCTCCATCTGATTCATTTACTGCAACCGATATTGCAGTTGGATTAACTGATGGAACCAATGGTTTAAATTTTGGTTCTGGACTTGTTAATTTACCTCAATTAAAACAAGAATTTGTGCTAGTTGATGTAGTGTCTTCTACTATTGAAGATTCGATTCCAGATATTGTTGTTACTCAGGTAGATGAGCCTTCTATTTCTTATGATCAAATATGGTTTGTAAATTCTAGTGGAACTCAAGTTGGAAACAAAGTAGATATTGACTTTAGTACGGTAGATAAACAAGGGGAGTGGTCCTCTAAATCGTATACTATACCTGGTAATACAGCTGGAGCAACCACTACAAGCCCAGTTCGTTTAAAAGCTTTATATCTCAGTGATTTTGGAATAGGAGCATCTGATGCAGCTTCTTTATCTAAATTAGTATATATGCCAACAGGGTCGTCAGATCCGGCATTCATCGCCTACAATAGTGCCTCTTTGTCGGTAGCGGAAGCTTTAAAAATAAACGAAGGACCGAGTTCTTATAGTTACGCATCTTCATTGTCACCTACTTTTAAGATTCAGATCATCGATGGAGATAATTCTAATGTAGCTCAGTCTGATGTTCCTATTAAAGTGAGTGTAACTTCTGGAACTGCTACCTTATCGGGTACAACGGAAGTATATACTAATAGTAGCGGTGTAGCAACTTTTACAGATCTTAAGATCAATGGAGCAGAAGATGTGACCTTAGAGTTCTCTTCTTCAGGATTGACCTCTGTGAGTACGGTCACTGCCTATGTTAAGATCACAACTGTACTTTCGAATTTCCCTGATTTCTCTAAAAGAGTAGATGAAACAGGAGTAGTGCTGACTGCTCCAACTACCAACAATACAGAAGGTGCGATTAGCTATAGTTCTGCAACTCCATCTGTTGCTACTGTTGACAGTAGTACAGGATCTGTAACCCTTCTAGCTATAGGAACAACAGTGATTACAGCTTCTCAAGCTTCTTCTTCGCATTATACTTCGGATACCATCACAGCAACTTTAACCGTAACCGGTGCTTCTGCTAATTTGTTTTGGTCTGATCCAATTACTAAAGCATCAACCGATCCTGATTTTGTAGTGCCGATTGGATCTACTAGTAGTACAGGTGCTTATACCTATAGTTCAACAAGTACTAATGTGGCTTCAATCGACAGTAGTACTGGTAGTATAACAATCCATCAAGCTGGAACAACGCTATTAAAAGTAACTCAGGCAGCTACCTCTTATTATTTAGAAGATTCTGATGAGTTCTTACTTACGGTAACCAAACCAAATCCAGTAATCAGTTTTGATGATATCAGCAAAACTTACAACGATCCTGATTTTACTTTAAGTGCTACATCGAGTAGTAGTGGTGAGATAACCTATAGCTCAGCTGATACTTCTGTAGCAACTATCAGTGGAACAACGGTGACCATAGTAGGGGCAGGTACTTCTGTGATAACAGCTTCTCAGGCAGGAACTACTCAGTATAATAGTGCTACAGCTACAATGACCTTAACGGTTGCTAAAGACGATCCAATCATTAGTTTTAGTGATTATTCAAAATCTTATGGTGATGCTGACTTTAGTATTTCAGCAAGCTCTAGTAGTACAGGTACATTTACGTATAGTTCTGATAATTCTTCTGTAGGAACCCTATCAGGAACTACAGTGACTGTTGTTGGAGCTGGAACAGCGATATTGACAGCTACTTTGGCTGCCGATTCAAATTACAATGCAGGTACCGCTACTTCGACCTTGACGGTTAGTAAAATTAATCCTGTGATTAGTTTAAGTGACCAAACAAAAACTTATAACGATGCAGACTTTAATTTAAGTGCTACTTCTAGTAGTGGTGGAACAATCACTTACAGTTCTTCAGATACCTCTGTTGCGACTATCAGTGGTACTACTGTCACCATTGTTGGAG
>DAIRFL010000050.1:0-10258 GCA_036795105.1 Flavobacteriaceae bacterium
CAATTATTCAAATAAAAATTCACAATGGAAATTCAAGGAAAAATTACAGTTTTAAAAGACACACAGGTATTTGGAAACAAAGGCTTTAGAAAGAGAGAGATGGTGGTTACCACACAAGAACAGTATCCTCAACCAATTTTAGTTGAATTTATCCAAGACAAATGTGATTTATTAGATGCTTTTCATGTGGGTCATGATGTTAAAATCAGTATCAATATTAGAGGTAGAGAATGGACTAGTCCTCAGGGAGAAGTTCGCTACTTCAACTCTATTCAAGGTTGGAGAATCGAAGCCCTTGCTGCTGATGCTCCCTCAAATGAAATGCCTCCAATGCCTCCTGCAGAAGCCTTTACTCCTGCAGATGATATCCTAGAAGAGGACGCTGACGATCTTCCATTTTAATTCATTGTTATGAACTTAGAACGCTGCTGGTGGTCACAGGGAGATGACCTATACGAGGCTTATCACGACGAGCAGTGGGGTGTAGCAGTTTACGATGATCGATTGCTTTTTGAATACCTGCTTTTGGAGACCTTTCAGGCAGGACTCAGTTGGATTACCATACTGCGTAAACGAGAGAATTTTAGAGCTGCTTTTGATGATTTTAATTATCAAAAAGTAGCTGCTTACAATGAAGATAAGCTAGTTGAACTCAGTGAAAATGCTGGGATTATCAGAAATAAACTCAAGATTAAAGCAGCGGTGTCTAATGCTCAGGCCTTTATGAAAATTCAAGAAGAATTTGGGAGTTTTTCTGCTTATTATTGGCAGTGGACTGATGGGAACCCAATTGTAAATCACTTTAGCTCAAAAGAAGAGGTTCCCGCTACTACTGACTTGTCGGATGCACTGAGTAAAGATTTAAAAAAGCGAGGTTTTAAGTTTGTGGGATCTACCATTATCTATGCTCATATGCAGGCTACAGGAATGGTCAATGATCATTTGACTAACTGTCCCTGTCATCCTGTGAATCAGAATTAACGCTTGGAAAATAAATAGTAAATAATTCCCCACTGATTCCCCTCTTTACCCGGCATAAAGGTTGTTTTTTGAGCGTATTCTTGTGCAACTTCTAAGAGGCATCCGTTGTTTGTGGTAGAATTAGAGGTATTGATCGTTGTTTCCATAACATTTCCGGAAGCGCTTACAAGGATGTTCACCGCTACCTTTCCGCCCATATCGCATATATAGATTGGCACTGCAATTTTTCTGTGAGTCCTATTGGCGAGACTGTACCAAATTCTTGTGTCTTTTTTAAAGTTGTTTACCTCATCGGGGATTCCAATGGAATCTATTCTTTTTTGAATATCATTGGATTGAAGGGCTCTGAGTTTGAGTTCAAAATCAGATGCGATTCCTTCGAGTGCCCCTTCTTCGTTTAGGTTCTCCGCTTTTTCAAGTGCATCTGGAGTGTTTTTTAAAGGGGGAGGAGTTGCAAAGCTTTCCTTTATAGAAGTATTGTAAGCTTTATTTGTCTTAGGAGTCGATTCTTCAATTGGCTCTTCTTCTTTTTCTTCAATTGGTTCTTCAGGTTCAGGTTCAGGTTCTTCCATATGGAGTTCAATCAGAATTTCATTGGCAATACTCTTTAGTTTAAGTTCAAAAGAAAGCAGTAGAAAGACTCCTAGAATACTACTGCTAATTAGTAGCGCCCATTGTTTTCTGTTGAGAGATTTTGACCACCTCAGCAAGACATTTAAGAACTTATCTAAAGCGTTCATCTTATTGATCTTTAAATCCTATCTGGGCTTTGAATTCTTCAATACTGAGCGCGTCTTTCACCTCAAAAGCTCCAATTCCTTCTCTTCGAAGTGCTGATAAATGTGCACCTGAACCTAGGGCCTTTCCAAAATCGTGAGCCAGAGATCGAATATAAGTACCCTTACTACACACCACCTTGAATGTTACTATTGGAAATTCAATAGAGGTGATTTCAAATTGATCTATTTGAATGGTTCTGGGTTTAATTTCAACAGCTTCACCAGCTCTTGCAAATTCATAGAGTCGTTTTCCGTCTTTCTTTAAGGCTGAAAATACCGGAGGGTATTGCTGAATACTTCCTGTGAACTTTTTGGTTGTGTTGTAAATGAGTTCTTCGGAGATATGATCAGTAGGGTAGGTTTTGTCAATTTCAGTTTCAAGATCATAGGAAGGAGTTGTACTTCCAAGGGTGATTGCTCCAGTATAGATTTTGGTTTGACCTTGAATTTCTTGAATAGTCTTGGTGTGTTTGCCCGTACAAATAATCAATAAGCCAGTAGCAAGAGGGTCGAGTGTTCCAGCATGCCCCACCTTTATTTTTTTGATATTGAACTTTTTCCTAATAGCCCACTTAAGTGCATTGACTGCCTGAAAAGAAGTCCAGTGGAGTTCTTTGTCGATTAAAAGAGTTTGTCCTTTTAAAAAATCATCAGCAGTTCGTTCGTTCATATTATGCAACTAGTGTATAAGCGATTGATAGGATTCCAACGGCTGCACAATAGTATCCAAAATAGTGTAATTTACTTCTTCTCACTAAGGAGATCATCCATTTACAAGCGATGAGTCCAAATACAAATGCAGCGATAAAACCTGCAAACACAGCCGTAGTATCTGAAGGGTTAAAAACAATGTCACCAGAGAGTGCATCCTTGGCTATTTTACCAAAGATGAGAGGGATGACCATTAAGAAAGAAAATCGAGCTGCCTTGGTGCTGTCCGTTTTTAAGAGCACCGCTGTAGCGATCGTCGCTCCTGATCTGGAGATTCCAGGGAGCATTGCAATCGCTTGAGCAATTCCAATGATTCCGGCAGATTTTACACTGATGGATCCTTCGCTTTTGGTCGCTCTGTCAGTTAAGATGAGCAGAATTGCCGTAATGATAAGCATGAGTCCGACTAAGAGTACATTGGAAGTAAAAAGGGCACTGAGTTGTTCCTCTAAGAGCAGTCCAACAACAATTGCTGGGATCATCGAAATTACAATCTTAAAAACATAGAGGCTTTGCTCATTTTTCTTAAAAGCAAAAAGGCCTTTAAAGAGCTCTAAGATGTCTTTGTAGAAAACAACAACAGTACTGAGTGCAGTCGCAAAATGAAGAACAATGGTAAACAAAAGGCTTTGTTCAGCTACTAGGCCGTCTCCGAGAATGGCTTTGGTGAGTTCGATATGACCGCTAGACGAAACAGGTAAAAACTCTGTAAGTCCTTGAATGATTCCAAGGATGATCGCATCAATTGTTTCCATAGTTATTTTTTAGAGCTAGTTAATATGGCGTAGATTTGAATTCCCAATCCTACAAGCACTAGTGTAGGAGCCAAACGAATCCTTCTAAAGTTATAGATGTCTTGATTAAAAACCTCGGGATCCTCGGAGTATCCACCCGACATTAAAATAAATCCTAAGGCCATACATCCTAATCCGATGAATAGAAATTTGTAGTTTTTCTTCCCGAACAAAAACTCTTTTTTTGATTCCTCTTTATTGTTTTTCATAGTTGTAATCTTAGTAGTAGAGTGCAGCTGATCTCAAATTTAAGAATCGTTGAGCTGCAAAGAAGGTGCTGATCCAAGCGATTAATATTCCCAACACAAAAACCCCGCCAATTACAATCGAAAGGGTCTTTATATCCTGAAATAAATTTAGTTCTGGCAAACTGATTTGAACGTAATAAAGGCAAATTAACAGTGCTGTACTGGCTACAAAGGAGCCTATAATTCCAAGTTTAATATTTTGTAGAATAAAAGGTTTTCTGATAAATCCTTTAGTCGCTCCAACGAGTTGCATGGTTTTGATGATAAAGCGCTTGGAGTAGATTGAAAGTCTAATAGAACTGTTGATTAATAAGAAGGCTACAAAGCCCATTATGGCACTGATTACAAGAATCCAGAAGCTTATTTTTTTGACGTTATCATTGAGTAATTCGACCAGCGGTTTATCGTAGGAAACTTCAGATACAGAGTTGTTGGAAGACAACTCGTCTGCAATTAATTGTATCATCGCTGGGTTGACAAAATCTGCTTTTAGACTGAGTTCAAAGGAATCCTGAAGAGGGTTATAGCCTATAAATTCCATAAAATCTTCTCCGATATCTTCTTTGAATTCTTCAGCGGCTTCTTCCTTGGAGATAAACCTGCTCGACTTCGTATAATCAGCCATAGTGAGTTGTTGTTCCAATTGCTTAACTCCGACTTCTGTGGCTGTTTCTTTGATAAAGATGTCGATATTGATCTGTTCTTTAAAATGATCTCCCAACTTTTGGGTGTTGAGTACCAAAATTCCTAAGATCCCCATTAAAAATAGTACCAGACTTATGCTGAGACTTACAGAAAAGTAGGAGGAGATCAACCTTCGCTTTTGGTATTTGTCAAATGCCTTACTCATATCGTTCTCAAAGGTAAATAAAAAGCAGCAGAACTAACAGTTAGAGATAAATCTAATCAATTTCCTTTGTATTACAGTAAATTAGGAGTTCTAAGACTCGAGTACTGATTCATTTTTGTTATTTTTGTGGCCTCTTTAAGAGCGCAAACTACAGTTATGGATTACAATTTCAATCAAATCGAAGCCAAATGGCAGGCTTATTGGTCAAAAAACCAAACTTTTAAAGCAGAAAACAATTCTGACAAGCCCAAGTACTACGTCTTGGACATGTTTCCTTATCCTTCAGGAGCAGGACTACATGTTGGGCATCCACTTGGCTATATTGCATCAGATATATACGCTCGTTTTAAAAGACATCAGGGATTTAATGTATTGCACCCTATGGGTTATGATTCCTTTGGACTTCCAGCTGAACAGTACGCAATTATGACAGGGACACACCCTGCAGTTACTACAGCACAAAATATTAAGCGCTATCGTTCTCAATTAGATAAAATTGGGTTTTCTTTTGATTGGAGCAGAGAGGTGAGAACTTCTAATGAAGATTATTACAAATGGACCCAGTGGATTTTTTCTCAGCTTTTTAATTCATGGTACAATAAAACATCAGATAAGGCAGAGCCGATTGAAAGTTTGATTCAGCTTTTTGAGCAAGGTGGAACTTCGCAGTTAAATGCAGTTTGTGACGAGGATGTGATTGATTTTTCTGCAGATGATTGGAAGAATTTCGACCAAAAACAAAAAGAAGAAATTCTACTTCAATACCGATTGACTTATTTGGCAGAAACTCAGGTGAACTGGTGTCCAGAACTCGGGACGGTACTCGCTAATGATGAAATTGTCGGAGGAGTTTCAGAACGCGGAGGACATCCAGTAGTCCGCAAAAAAATGCTGCAGTGGAGTATGAGAATCTCTGCTTATGCACAGCGTTTGTTAGACGATTTACAAAAGATTGATTGGCCACAACCTTTGAAAGATACTCAGACTAATTGGATCGGTCGATCAACAGGAGCTCAGGTGATTTTTAAAACAATCCCAAATCAGGAGCAAACCCAGCAGTTTGATATTGAAGTGTTTACCACTAGGCCTGATACTATTTTTGGAGTGAGTTTTATGACACTAGCTCCTGAACACGAATTGGTTGCAAAACTGACTACAAAACAACAGAAGCAGGCAGTTGAAGACTATATAGAAGCTACGGCTAAACGTTCAGAACGCGACCGTATGGCTGATGTTAAAACCATCAGTGGAGTTTTTACAGGATCCTATGTGGAACATCCATTTACGGGTGAGCAAGTTCCTGTTTGGATTGGTGATTACGTGTTGGCAGGATATGGAACTGGAGCGGTGATGGCAGTACCCTGTGGTGATCAACGCGATTACGATTTTGCGAAGCACTTCAATATAGATATTCCAAATATTTTTATGGATGTAGATATCAGTGAAGCTGCTTTTGAGGATAAGGCCACGACTAAGATCGATCATTCTGATTTCTTGACGGGACTTACTCATAAGGAGGCCATGAAAAAAATTATTGCAGCCATTGAAGAAAAGGGCTGTGGAAGCGCTAAGGTTAATTTTAAATTGAGAGATGCTGTTTTTAGCAGACAGCGCTATTGGGGAGAACCCTTTCCAATTTACTACAAAGAAGGGATGCCTCAACTTATCGATGCAGCTCATCTACCACTACAACTTCCAGAAGTTGAAAAATACCTTCCAACGGAAACAGGGGAGCCCCCTCTTGGAAATGCAGCTGTTTGGGCATGGGATACCAAGGCTCATAAGGTGGTGTCAAATGAACTCATCGATCACAAATCTGTTTTTCCATTAGAACTCAATACCATGCCGGGTTGGGCGGGTAGTTCGTATTACTTCAATCGCTATATGGATGCTCAAAATGCTGATGAAATCTTTTCAAAAGAGGCGATGGAATACTGGCAAGATGTCGATTTGTACATCGGTGGTTCTGAGCACGCAACCGGACATTTACTCTATGCTCGTTTTTGGCAAAAGTTCTTGTATGACAGGGGAGTGGTGACAAAGGATGAATTTGCAAAAAAATTGATTAATCAAGGAATGATTACGGGGACTTCAGCCTTTATTCACAGAATTCCAAACACCAACACCTTTGTTTCTAAAGGATTGATGGCATCTAGAGAATTACAAGCAATTCACGTAGATGTTTCCATGGTAAATTCTTCTGACGAATTAGATATCCAAGCCTTTAGAGCATGGAGACCTGAATTTAAGGACGCCGACTTTGAATTAGAAGACGGATTAATGATTTGTACCAGAGAGGTTGAAAAGATGTCTAAATCCAAATACAATGTCGTAAGCCCTGATGAAATCTGTGAAACTTATGGAGCAGATTCACTTCGACTTTACGAAATGTTTTTAGGGCCTTTAGAGCAATCTAAACCTTGGAATACAGCCGGTATAACCGGAACACATGGGTTTTTAAAGAAACTTTGGAAGCTGTATTTTGATCAAAGTGGATTAAAGGTAACTAATGAGGAACCTTCTAAAGAAGCCTTGAAAAGTTTGCATAAAACCATTCAAAAAGTCACGGAAGACATCGATAATTTTTCATTTAACACCTCGGTTTCCACCTTTATGATCTGTGTGAATGAGCTCAGTAGTCAAAAGTGTACTTCGAGAGCTGTATTAGAACCATTAGCTGTTTTGGTTTCTCCATACGCACCGCATATTGCAGAGGAGCTATGGGCTCAAATGGGACATTCACAATCGATCACATTTGAGGCTTTTCCAATATTTGAATCCAAATACGTAGTTGAAAACGAAAAGGTCTATCCAATATCTTTCAATGGAAAAATGAGATTTACTTTTGCCCTGCCAGTTGATTTATCAAAGGATGAAATTGAGAAAAGAGTATTGGAGCACCCTAAGACTCAGGAACAATTAGGAGGTCGTACTCCTAAGAAAGTCATCGTAGTTCCAGGTAAAATTGTAAACATAGTCGGATAATGGATCCCTTTGAACTCGTAGGATATGCCGCTGCTACACTTGCTACTCTAGCCTTTGTGCCACAGGTTCTCAAATCCTATAGAGAAAAATCCACTAAGGATATATCCCTTGTGATGTATTTGGTGTTTTTTACCGGAGTGGTTCTCTGGCTTATTTACGGGATCCACCTCCATTCCATGCCAATGATTATCGCCAATACAATTACTGCGCTATTGGCCTTGTCAATTATCATTCTTAAGATCAAACACAAATAGGACAGCTTGTCAGTATGCTGCTAAAGTCTGTTAAATTTTTAGTTGGAATTCAAAATGGTTCTATTTTTGTCTATACTTAGTTATTAAAACAAAAAACGATGATGACCTATTATATACTTATCGGACTGATTGCACTTGTGTCGATGTCGGTGAGTAGTAAACTCAAAAGAAAATTTAAGGAGTATTCACAAGTACAGCTCTCCAATGGCATGAGTGGTGCCGAGGTAGCTGAAAAAATGTTACAGGATCACGGAATTTACGATGTGAAAGTGATTTCAACTCCAGGTCGATTGACAGACCACTACAATCCAAAGGACAAAACGGTCAACCTTTCTGAAGCTGTATATGCACAGAGAAATGCTGCTGCTGCAGCTGTTGCAGCTCATGAATGTGGACACGCAGTTCAACACGCCCAGGCTTATTCCTGGTTACAAATGCGTTCTCAAATGGTGCCTATGGTTCAAGTGGCTTCTGGTTTATCCCAGTGGGTGATTATGGGGGGATTAATTCTTTCTGCAACCTCTGCTCTTGGTTCTACGCTAATGCTAATGGGAATTATTCTCTATGGAATTGTGACTGCTTTCACCTTAGTTACCCTTCCAGTTGAATACGATGCGAGTCATAGAGCGATCAAGTGGATGGAAGCTAAGCGTATTGTGAATCAACAAGAATTAGCAGGAGCAAAAGACTCCTTGAAATGGGCTGCAAGAACCTATTTGGTAGCTGCGATTGGAGCCTTGGCAACGCTGGCTTATTTCGTACTTCGATTCTTGGGTTCTAGAGACTAATTACAATTGAATTTGTCGATCGATTTGCTGATCTAGAGAGATGAAGGTCTCGGTTCTAGACACCCCTTCTATTTGTTGAATATTTTTATTGAGCAGGTCCATCAAATGAGCGTTGTCTCTACAGAGCACCTTGATTAAAATGGACCAGTTCCCTGTCGTATAATGGCACTCTAATACCTCTGGGATGGCCTTTAATGCTTTGATGGCTTTTGGGTTGCTCATCGCCTTATCTAGGAAAATACCCACATAAGCCATGGTATTATAACCAACAACTTTGGGATCTACTATGAATTTTGACCCCTTGATAATACCGGATGCCTCTAATTTTCTCAGACGTTGATGAATAGCGGCTCCTGATATTCCGATATGCCTTGCAATTTCTAAAATTGGTTTTCTAGCATCTTCCATCAGAAATCTTAGGATTTCTTTGTCAATACCATCTAATGTTAATGTATTGTTTGTAAAATTCATGATTTAGTTTCAATATGCAACAAATATACAAAATAAGATTACAGTCCTATTATTTCAGGATTGTATCCTAAATAGTCACATTCGCGTTCTGTAAAGTGGATGTCGAACTCTACTAATTCCTTTAAGACTCCTTCGTAGATTTCTTTGTGAATTGGAATCTGAATTCCTTTTAGGTTTATTTTATTGTTGAGCATTTGAACTGCAGCGATACCGAGAGGGAGTCCTACTGTTTTAGCCATCGCAGTATATCGGTGATCGCTTCCAATCACTCCCATAGAGGAGTCTATTTGCTTGAGTTCACCGTTGAGTTCATATCCGAATTGGTGATACATCACAATCATATCTTTATCGCTTTCTTTGAGACTCCATTTTTTACTGAGAATTTCTTGGAGAATTTGAGCAGGAGTACCGTTGTCTATTTCGATAAAACAATCATCTCTAAAGAGGTCGATATCGATCAGTTTATTCCAAATAATGTCGTCTTGATCTATTTTGAGGTAATGTCGGAGTTTAAGCTCCACTGAATCGGTTGGGGAATAGGGAAGAAACATATTGGTAAATGCTCTATAGCTCATTCCTTTTGAATTGGATATTCTATAAGTGTCATCAGTGATTCCCAATTCCACTAAGTAATTCCAAGCTCTTGAAAATCCAACTTTTCTGATGGTTCCTCGGTAGAGTGTTCTAATGTCGTCTAAGCCGTAACTGTGCTGATACTTCAAAGAGTCTCTATTGGCATAGGCTTCAAATTTACCATAGCCTTCTATGTCTAAAAATTCTGTTCTTCTAAAGAGTTTTTGGTAAGGGATGTACTTAAAAGTCCCTTCTTGAAGAAATTTTGCAGCGCCACCCTGCCCTGCAACAACTACATTTCTAGGATTCCAAGTAAATTTATAGTTCCACAGATTGTCATCACTCTCTGGAGCGACAAGGCCACCGGTAAAAGATTCAAATAATACGATTTTCCCACCCTTGTCTTTGATGCGATCGATGACTTGCATGGCACTCATATGGTCAATTCCAGGATCTACGCCCATTTCAAATAAAAAGAGTAAGCCTTTGTCTATAATTTCTTGTTCCATGGCCTTGATCTCTTCGCTTATATAGGATGCAGTAAGCATCTGAATTCCTGCATCGATACAATCTCGAGCAACTAAGTGATGAAAGCGTGCCGGTAACATAGAAATGACCAGATTCATCTTTTTAATCCAATCAAATCGCTCTTGATCATCGAGCATATTGGCTTTTTGTAGTTCTAAATTGGGATGTTCTTTGTAATTGGGGTCTAATTGATCAAAGGATTGATCAACGATATGTAGTTTGAAGTTCTCTTTTTCGCTTTTAGCTAATAGATACGAAATGAGATAACTCGTTGATTTACCTGCTCCAATTAATCC
>DAIRFL010000291.1:0-1626 GCA_036795105.1 Flavobacteriaceae bacterium
TCAATATTTTCCTATTATTAAGTTTGATGGTTACTCCCTGAAGACCTAAATCAGAAAAAACCGCATCATATAATTGAATTAATTCTACTTCTTGAAGTAACGAATTTGATCCTACAACATCGGCATCACATTGAAAAAACTCTCTAAACCTTCCCTTTTGAGGACGATCGGCTCTCCATACCGGTTGTATTTGATAACGCTTAAATGGAAAGTCGATCTCGTTTTGGTGCTGAACTACATAGCGAGCAAATGGTACTGTTAAGTCGTAACGAAGTGCCTTCTCCGAAATACTAGAGGTCAGTTTTTGAGAATCTCTAGCTTCTATAGCATCTTGATTTGCCTTCTTTAAGTAATCACCAGAATTTAAGATTTTAAAGATCAATCGATCCCCTTCTTCTCCGTACTTACCCATAAGGGTGTCGTAGTTTTCAAAAGAAGGCGTCTCAATAGGTGCAAAACCAAACAGTTTAAACTGATTTCGAATTACATCCATGATATAGTTTCTCCTGATCACTTCTGATGGAGTAAAATCTCTAGTCCCTTTTGGTAATGAAGGTTTCTGTGCCATAATTATTCTGCTCTACAGCGTAAATATCGGTTAATTAATCATATTATCAAACCACTGAAACAACTCTCCTTTTGTGATATGTGCTCCCTGTCTAATAAGATTAAACAATTCCGTGTTTTTTTCTTCTTTATAAGCCTTTGAGGCTGTTAAATAATCGACAAAATCTCCTTGAAAGTTTTTCTTAAACCAATCAAACCCAACCTTAGTAGTCAAGTCGATCTCTGGGTTTAAAACCTTTACGGAAATTAATCGAATCTCTTTTTTTCCAGCCTCAAATAAATGCATCTGTTTGGCTGATATATTTTCTAAGTACTCCACTTTAGAAAGTACTCCTTCCCATATAAGATCACTAAACACATCTAATTCTTGTTCAGCTACTTCTGGCTTTTCTTCTTTGATTTGACTCCACTCCTTAGCGGTAATCGATTGAGTCGCTAAAAAGTTGATGAATTCTTGGTGGAGTTCTTCAAATTGCTCCTTGCTAAGTCTTTGATACTTCATATCTGGAAATTAAAAAAGGCTATATGAGTCATATAGCCTTTAATAGTATTGTTAAGGTATTACTTACTTAGATTCAGCAATAACATTAAAAGCTATTTCGATAGTTACTTCTCTGTGTAATCTCACAGTTGCAGTATACTGTCCTAAACGCTTGATGGTTCCACCAGCGATAGCGATGAATTTCTTATCAATTTCTTGACCTTCCTTAGCGAAAGCTTCAGCTAAATCAGCAGTCCCTACAGAACCGAATAATTTATCACCTTCACCAGTTTTAGCAGCAATCTTAATTTCAAGAGCTTTTAAAGCTTCAGCAACTTTATTAGCCTCGTCAATTAATTTAGCTTCTTTGTGAGCGCGCTGTCTAAGGTTCTCAGCTAAAACTTTTTTAGCAGATGGAGTAGCCATTAAAGCTAATCCTTGAGGAATAAGGTAGTTTCTACCGTAACCGTTCTTAACAGTAACGATATCATCCTTAAAACCTAAATTTTGTACGTCTTCTTTTAATATAAGTTCCATGATCCTTTTCCTTTTATTTTAATAAATCTCCTACGTAAGGC
>DAIRFL010000292.1:0-1618 GCA_036795105.1 Flavobacteriaceae bacterium
GGAGAAGGACACAACTCTGGAATTCCATTAAATATTACTGCTGCATTGTCTGTTCAAAAGCTGATGAAAAAGGAACATATCGGAGGAACTTTGGTCATTTGGCCAGGTATTGCCGAAGAATTAGTAGCTGCTAAAGCCTGGTATACCAGAGATGGTTTATTCGATGATATCGATCTTTGTATTTTCACTCATGTGAGTAGTAATATGGGAGTTTCATGGGGGCAATCTTCAGGAACTGGACTCATTTCTGTTGCCTATACTTTTAGCGGAGAAGCAGCACATGCAGCAGGAGCTCCTTGGAGAGGAAAAAGCGCCTTAGATGCAGCAGAACTCATGAATATTGGTTGGAACTATAAGAGAGAACATTTACACCCATTAAAACGATCACATTCTATTTTTACCGATGGAGGAGATCAGCCTAATGTTGTTCCTTCAAAAGCTAGTATTTGGTATTATTTTAGAGATGTTACCTATGAGGGAATCATGGAGATGTATCAAATGGCTAATGATATAGCAAAGGGAGCTGCGCTTATGACTGGTACTGAAATGAGTTCAGAGATCTTAGGAACCGCTTGGCCAAGACACTTTAATAAAGTCATTGCTGAAACCATGGATAAAAATATTCAAAAAGTAGGTCTGCCTCAGTGGTCCGAAGCTGATCAACAATTAGCAAAAGCAGTTCAAAAAGAAGTGAATTCAAAAAGCACTGAAGGCCTCGCAACTGAATTAAGAGGTTTGGTTCCCCCGGTTGAAAAACCAGTAAGTGGTGGGAGTGATGATATTGGAGATGTTTCTTGGACGGTTCCCACGGTAACCCTTAGATTTCCATCAAATATTCCGGGCTTACAAGGGCACCATTGGAGTAACGCTATTGCAATGGCTACTCCCATAGCTCACAAAGGAGTTACTGCTGGAGCTAAGGTAGTAGCGATGACACTCATCGATTTTTTAAGCGATCCTAAATTAGTAGATGATGCATGGACTTATTTTAACGAGGTACAAACCGCAGAAACGAAATACGAGCCGATGATTGGGCCTAATGATGCACCACCAACCTATTTAAACAAGGAGATTATGAATACTTATAAAGATGCTTTAAAGCCTTTTTATTACGATGAGAAAAAGTACGACAGTTACCTAGAGCAATTAGGAGTATCATACCCCACATTAAAGCAAGATTAGATAGAATAGTTTTCTGTGAAATGTCTCAAATGTAAGCATACTTGGAAAAGGACTAAATGGACTGAATACGTCTCGTTTCTATCTAAATGTCCTAAGTGTGGTAGTCGATGGATTTTACGATTTTAATTTTATGTTGAGCTGTGGTCAATTTTGGCCTAAAAATTGCTAATATAGCAGCATGAAAATAGTAAACACCCTCTTACTGATTCTCTTATTAATACCATCTTATGGTTTTTCACAGGAGAACAAACTCAAAGTATTTCTCAATTGTAGATGTGATACGAGCTATATAAAACAAAATACCCCCTATTTAGAATACGTTCGAGATCAGAATTTATCTGATGTTGAAGTCTTTGTATACGATATCAGCGATGCAGCTGGGGCCCGATCCTTTGATGTAAAGTTTGAGGGAAGTACGCGGTGTGCGCACTTGTCG
>DAIRFL010000051.1:0-10195 GCA_036795105.1 Flavobacteriaceae bacterium
ATACTGGATTTTAGCAGTATAATTTTCACAGCATTTTTATCTTTTTATTTTTTCTATTGTTTTATTAAGACAAAAAGAACTAAACCTGACTAAAACAAAGCTTTAGCAATATTGTAAATATTGTCTGATTTTCCCATTGAATAATAATGTAGAACTGGAACTCCAGCCGCTTTGAGTTCTTTGGATTGTTGAATTGCCCATTCAATTCCAACTTGTCTTACTGCCTTATTATCCTTAGCAGCATCTACAGCATCAACTAAATCTTGTGGAAGATCTATTTTAAATACTTGAGGCAATATCGTTAAGTGACGTTTAACTGCGATTGGTTTGATCCCTGGAATAATGGGTATGGTAATTCCCATGGCTCTGGCAGCTTCTACAAATTCAAAATACTTTTGATTGTCAAAGAACATCTGTGTAACTACATAATCAGCTCCTTGATCCACCTTGTGTTTCAATCGTTCTAAATCAGTCTTTAAAGAAGGGGCTTCCATATGCTTTTCAGGATACCCAGCTACTCCTACACAGAAATCTGAAAAACTTCCATCATCAGTAGCTTCGTAGAGGAACTTACCCTCATTGAGGTTTTTTATTTGAGTGACGAGCTCTGAAGCATAGGTGTGTCCTCCCTTAGTGGGAGTGAAAAAAGCTTCTTCTCTTCGAGCGTCTCCCCTTAGTGCCATTACATTATCAATCCCTAAATACTGACAGTCTACCAACATATACTCGGTTTCTTCTTTGGTAAACCCTCCACAAATTACATGAGGAACTGCATCGATCTTGTATTTATTCATAATCGAAGCACAAATACCGACAGTACCTGGTCTGGTTCTGGTGATCTGCTTTTCTAGTCCACCCTCTTTTTGAATGTAAATAGCCTGCTCTCTTGAGGTTGTAACATCGATGAAAGGAGGTTTAAACTCCATTAAGGGATCTATATTATTAAAGAGTTCCTGAATTCCTTTCCCTTTAACAGGAGGGACAATTTCAAAAGAAAACAAGGTGTCTTTTGCCTGATTGATATGATCGGTAATTTTCATAATTATTCGTTTGCTAAATTAGGAGTGAGCCACTTTTCTGCTTTTTCAATTGTGATTCCCTTTCTTTGGGCATACTCCGTTAATTGTTCTTTAGTTATTTTTCCAACACCAAAATACTTGGCCTCGGGATGTGCAAAATAGTATCCTGATACAGATGCTGCAGGCCACATGGCAAGACTTTCAGTAAGTGTAACACCGATATTGTTCTCAACATCTAAAAGATCCCATATGGTTTCTTTTTCTAAATGATCTGGACAAGCTGGATAGCCTGGCGCAGGTCGTATTCCCTTATACTGTTCGCCGATGAGCTCGTCATTGCTTAAAACCTCATCTTTAGCATATCCCCAATAGTTCGTTCGAACCTCTTTGTGAAGGTATTCTGCTGCTGCTTCCGCAAAACGGTCAGCGATGGCTTTAACCATGATGGAGTTGTAGTCATCGTGATTTAGCTGGTGCTGATTCGCTAGCTCATCTGCTCCAAATACGGACACACAGAAAGTTCCTATATAATCAGTAGTATTTGATGATTTAGGTGCTATATAGTCGCTAAGCGCTCTATAGGATGCTCCTTCTCGTTTCTTGAGTTGTTGACGAAGCGTTCTAAACACCTTACCATTGGCAAGTTCGATATCGTCCTGCTCATTACTATTAGCTTCAAAAATTCCAAAAACTGCTTTGGCTTGAAGTTGTTTTTGAGTGATGAGTTCCTCTAAGGTAGTTAATGCGTCTTTGTACAAGCTCGTCGCTTGTTCTCCAACGACTTTATCTGTTAAAATAGCAGGATATTTTCCGTGAAGATCCCAGGATCTAAAAAAGGGAGTCCAATCGATAAAATCTTTTAAATCGTTGAGGTTTAAATCTAAGATCTTAATTCCTTGTTCCTTTGGTTCTACTGCTTGAAATTCATCCCAATTCAACACCACTTTGTCAGCTCTTGCATCTGCAAGTGAAACATAGGTTTTCTTTTTTGTTCGAGCCAAGAACTTCTGAGCGAATTCTTCATAGTCCTCCTTAATCTTTTGTTTATAGACCGAAGATGTTTCCTCTTGAAGTAAGTCCCCTACAACGGTTACCGCTCTAGATGCATCATTGACATGTACAACCCCATGAGGGTATTCAGGCGCGATTTTAACTGCAGTATGTGCTTTAGAGGTTGTTGCACCTCCGATGAGTAATGGAATTTGAAATCCTTCGCGTTTCATTTCTTTGGCTATGAAGACCATTTCATCTAATGAGGGAGTAATAAGCCCACTAAGACCAATCACGTCTACTTGTTCTTCTTTTGCTTTTGCGATAATTTGTTCAGGCGGAACCATCACTCCTAAATCGACAATTTCATAATTGTTACACGCTAAAACTACCGATACGATATTCTTGCCTATATCGTGTACATCTCCCTTAACAGTTGCCATTAAGATCTTCCCAGCAGCCTTGGTTACTGTTCCTGATTGATTGTTCTCAATTTCTATAAAGGGCAGTAAATAAGCGACTGCCTTTTTCATGACACGAGCTGATTTTACTACCTGGGGTAAGAACATTTTTCCATCTCCAAAGAGATCACCTACCACATTCATTCCAATCATCAAATTACCTTCGATGACTTCGATGGTTTTATTACTTGCTAATCTAGCTTCTTCGACATCTTCAATAATATAAGTGTCGATCCCTTTGACAAGGGCTCTTGTAATTCTATTTTGAAGTGGTTCTTCTCTCCATGAGAGATCTACTTTAGATTCTTTTGCAGTCCCCACTACCGTCTCAGCAAAGTCTAACAAACGTTCAGTAGCATCATCTCTTCGATCCAAGATAACATCTTCAACATGCTCTAAAAGATCTTTAGGAATATCATCGTATACTTCTAAAAGCGCTGGGTTTACAATTCCCATATTCATACCCGCTTTAATTGCATGGTATAAGAATACCGAATGCATGGCCTCACGAACAGGGTTGTTTCCTCTAAAACTAAAAGATACATTACTCACTCCACCAGAGACACTACAATGGGGTAAGTGCTCTTTAACCCATGCTGTAGCTTCTATAAAATCAATAGCATTTTTACGGTGTTCTTCCATTCCAGTTGCCACTGGAAATATATTGAGGTCAAAGATGATATCCTCTGGCGGGAAATTCACCTCATTGACCAATAGGTCATAGGATCGTTTGGCTATTTCAATTCTGCGATCGTAGTTATCAGCCTGTCCAACCTCATCAAAAGCCATCACAATAACTGCTGCACCGTATTGTTTAATCGATGTGGCTTGTTTTAAAAAGTTCTCTTCTCCTTCTTTTAGTGAAATTGAATTCACCACACACTTTCCTTGAACTACCTGAAGTCCCGCTTCAATAATCTCCCATTTGGATGAATCAATCATAATGGGAACCTTAGAAATATCTGGCTCTGACACAATGAGGTTTAAGAACTCTACCATGGCTTCTTTCCCATCGATAAGACCATCGTCCATATTGATATCGATAATCCGAGCTCCATTATCCACCTGATCTCTTGCAATATCGAGTGCCTCATCAAATAAGCGATCTTTGATAAGTCGAAGGAATTTTCTAGAACCGGCTACATTAGTACGTTCACCCACATTGATAAAATTACTCTCGGGAGTAATTACTAAGGGCTCTAAACCAGAGAGTTTCATTTGATGGTCTTCCAATTGACCATAAGTTCTTGGGGTTCCCTTTGAAGCAACTTCTGCAATAGCTCTAATGTGTTCAGGTCTCGTTCCACAGCATCCTCCAACAATATTGACCAGTCCCTTTTCGATATAATTCTTTATTTGAGAAGCCATCTGTTTGGCGGTCTCGTCGTATTCACCAAAAGCATTCGGTAGTCCAGCATTTGGATGAGCTGATACCGCAAAAGGAGCTTTCTGTGCCAACACTTCTAAATGAGGGGTCAAGGCATCTGCCCCAAGTGCACAGTTAAATCCAATTGAAAGCAAGTTCGCATGTGCCATCGAGATCAAAAATGCTTCAGCCGTTTGTCCAGAAAGCGTTCTACCAGAAGCATCCGTAATGGTACCACTGATCATGATTGGTAAATCAATTGAGCGTTCTTTATTCACTTGTTCGATAGCAAATAAGGCTGCCTTTGCATTTAAGGTATCAAAGATGGTCTCCACTAAGATGATATCTACTCCAGCATCTACAAGAGCATCAACTTGTTGTTTATAAGCTGTTTTTAATTCCTCAAAAGAAATCGCTCTAAAACCAGGGTTGTTCACATCTGGTGACAAACTAGCCGTCTTATTGGTAGGTCCAACGCTTCCTGCTACAAAGCGAGGTTTTGAAGGATCTTTTTTCGTAAACTCATCACAGACTTCTTTAGCGAGTGTTACCGCTTGGAAGTTCAACTCATAGACCAATTCTTGCATCTGGTAATCTTCCATTGCAATGGTCGTACAAGAAAAGGTATTGGTTTCGATGATATCGGCTCCAGCTTCAGCGTATTTACGATGAATGGTCTTAATAGCCTCTGGCTGAGTAAGGGTCAACAAATCGTTGTTTCCTTGAAGCGGTGAAGGCCAATCTGCAAATCGATCACCGCGATAATCCTCTTCCGTGAATTTGTACTCCTGAATCATGGTTCCCATGGCTCCATCGAGTACTAAAATGCGTTGTTTTAATTGAGCTTGTATGTCTTTTTTTGTTGCCAATACGTTTTATTTAAGCGTTTGCTTTTTCTAAAGCTTGATCAATATCTGCAATGATATCATCGATATGTTCTAATCCAACTGAGATACGAATCATTCCCTCACTAATGCCTGCTTCTTGAAGCTGCTCAGGAGTCAATTTGGAATGTGTCGTCGATGCAGGATGGGTAACAATACTTCTTGAATCTCCTAAATTAGCAGAGAGCGACAGCATTTGAATAGCGTTAAAGAATCGCTTTCCTGATTCTAAACCTCCTTTAACCTCAAATGCCACAACAGCTCCTCCAGCTTTCATTTGCTTTTTAGCCACCTCATACATAGGATGAGACTTTAAAAAAGGATATTTTACCATTTGAACCTGGGAATGAGCTTCTAAATGCTCGGCGAGTGCCAAGGCATTTTCACAATGACGATCCACACGAACAGCAAGAGTTTCCAAACTCTTCGAAAGCACCCATGCATTAAAGGGAGAAAGTGCAGGTCCAGTGATTCTAGCAAAGCGATATACCTTATCGATCAGTTCAGCAGATCCAACGGTAATTCCACCTAAGACTCTACCCTGTCCATCCATGAGTTTAGTAGCGGAGTGAATTACTAAATCAGCTCCGAAAGCAATGGGTTGTTGTAAATAAGGTGTTGCAAAACAGTTGTCGATTACTAATAATAAATTGTGTTTTTTTGCAAGCCTTCCAAGCGCCTCTAAATCCAATACATCCACTCCAGGATTCGTAGGAGATTCTGCGTATAAAATCTTTGTATTAGGTTGAATAAGACCTTCAATTAAATCGATAGAATCCCCTACCTTAAAGAGTGAGGTTTCTATATTCCACTTGGGAAAAAAATTGTTGTACAAACTCAAGGTCGAACCAAAAACACTAGCAGAAGAAAGGATGTGATCTCCACTCTCCAATAAAGCTGCAAAAGTAGAGTACACCGCTGCCATTCCCGATGCAAATGCAAATCCAGCTTCTGCTCCTTCCATCTGACATACCTTTTCGATGAATTCAGAAGAATTAGGATTGGAATACCTAGAATAGATATTGCGCTCCTTTTCTTCCGCAAAAGAAGCTCTCATATCCTCTGCATCTTCAAATACAAAACTTGAAGTTAAGTACATAGGGGTTGAATGTTCTAAAAAAGAACTTCGTTCATTTTGGGTTCTTACCGCTTTTGTTTCAAATTTTTTCTTAGTCATAACTATGATTTTTCAACGATGCGTAATAAATCTCCAAAGACACCTCTTGCAGTGACAGCAGCACCGGCACCGGCACCCTGGATGACTATTGGATTCTCACCATAGGATTCCGTGTATATTTCAATAAGAGAATCGGAACCTTTCATCTGTCCGAGTGGACTCTGTTTGGAAACAGAGACTAACTTTACTTCTAAATTCCCCTTAGACTGTTGTAAGTCTCCCGAGAGATCTCCTACATATCGAAGTACATGATCCTTCTCTTGCGCTGCTTTTAAGTTCGCAAAGGTCTCGTCTAATTCCTCAATTCTACTCAAAAACTCATCTTTAGGTAATGAAGCTAAATGATCTGGGATTAAATTCTGAATTGAAACCTCAGAGAGTTCATTTTCTAAATCCAATTCTCTAGCTAAGATAAGGAGTTTTCTTCCCACATCATTACCCATAAGGTCTTCTCTTGGGTCAGGTTCTGTATAGCCTTTTTCAAGTGCTTCTTTTACCTGAGTTGAAAAGAGAACATCCTGATCACAATACGTATTAAAAATATAGGATAGAGAACCTGAAAACACTCCTTTGATACGGGTAATATTTTCACCAGATAAGTGAAGTAATGCAATGGTGTTAATCAGTGGCAATCCAGCACCTACATTGGTCTCGTATAGGTATTCTTTTTGGTTTAAAGCGAGTACCTCTCTGAGCTCCTTATAGAAATTAATCGACTTTGTATTTGCGATCTTATTAGAAGACACCAAATCAAATCCATGCTCAACTATATTTTGATAGTGCTCTACAAAATCTTCATTTGCGGTATTGTCAACTAAAATCAAGTTTTCTAAATGATATTGATTTGCATAGGCATACAATTCATTTAAATCATTTTCAGTAATGGCATTAGAGAGATTCGCTCTCCAATTTTCAGCCACACCCTTGTTATTAAGAAGGAGTTTCTTTGAATTAGCGAGTGCAAAAATATTGAGTTTGATCCCTTTCTTTTGCTCAATGGTATCAGCAGCTTTGATAATTTGATCTACTAGAGTTCCTCCAACATTTCCCACTCCATAGATCGCGATATTGATCTTTTTAGACTGTCCAAAGATCTCACCGTGAATTACATTGAGCGCCTTGTGTAAATCTGTTTTCTTGAGTACTAAACTGACGTTTTTTCCAGTGACCGTATTGTTAAAGAGCAAAGGAACAATCCCATTGTTTATAATGGCTGAATAGGGCTTGTGAAATCCACTGAGGTCCTGACCTACAATTGATACCACCGATACATTATCTACACCACTGATGGTGTTGACGTCTTGAGAATAAAAGTCTTGTTCAAATTCGCGTTCTAATGCAATAATTGCTTGGGTAGCGTCGTAGGCATTTACCACAAGTCCAATACCACGCTCAGAAGATCCCTGAGAGATAATACTCACTGAGATATTTTTATTACCCAAGGCTCCAAAGATACGAGCATCCACTCCTGCCTTTCCGAGAAGTCCCCTTCCTTCAATATTGATCAGCGTCACATCCTCAATTACAGAAAGTGATTTAATCCCTTTTTTGGAACTCTGTGCACTGATTAGCGTCCCTTGATTATCCTCGTTAAACGTATTGAGGATTCGAAGTGGTATATTCTTTTCAATGAGCGGAATGATCGTTTTAGCATGGAGAATATTCGTTCCAAAATTAGCCAACTCATTAGCCTCTGAATAGGATAAGTTCTCTATCAATTCTGCTTCCTCGACGAGTTCGGGATTTGCTGTAAAGATTCCATCTACATGTGTGTAGTTTTGAAGCTCTTTAGCATTTAAGAAATTAGCCAGTAATGCTGCTGAGTAATTTGATCCATTTCTACCGAGTGTAGTCGTTTGATTATCTTCATTAGAAGCGATGAATCCTGTAAATACAGGTACAACTCCTCTTGCTAAGCCCTCAAATGCATTGACCACATTTTCTTTTGAAATATGTTCAATCACCTGGGCATTACCGTGAATATCATTAGTTTTGATCAGCTTTCTAGCATCGATTTCCTGAGCCTTAATTCCCCTTTTATTGAGAAGCGCTACCACTACCTTCACTGAGATTAATTCACCGTAAGAGAGCAATTGATCCTTTGTCTTAGAGGAATAGTCTCCCACGAGTGCAACTCCTGAGAGTAATTTGTCGATGGCCTTGTATTCACTCTCGAGTAAACTAGCCTTAACAGGACTAGATTGATCTTTCTTAAAGGCTTCAAAATCCTCTTCAAAGGACACCCCTCTCGAAGCTTTTGACAATAGGGATATAAGAGCATCCGTAGCCTCTCCTCTAGCTGATAAAACCACAGCTATTGGAATTTTTAAATGAGCTTTCTTATCGATTATAGACAATACATGATCCAAGCCTTCTCCATTGGCAAGAGAGCGTCCACCAAACTTAAGTACGGTTATTTTGTCTTCAGTTGCATCTTTGTTAAAAACAGAATCCAACAGACGTTCCATCTGATCGTATTCGATCAAAAAGGCGTCGTGTCCGTGAAGGGAGTTAACCTCTCCATAGGTCACATTTCCGTGAGCCTGAGCTAACTGCTTAAAGGTTTCTTTATTCTCTACAGCAGTAAAGAACATATCTGAATCCACCCCAATAATATGAATATTGGTGTTGGAATTTTGAAGTCTCTCAAATGCTTCTAATCCGTCTCTAGTGATATCAATTGATCTTAGCAGTTGATTCATGAGCTTGTAGGCTTTTAACTGAAAGCGTTTTTGAAGCTTTTCTCCGTGATGCGTAAGCCAGCTCTCTACATTAAACACTTGAAGATCCTCATTGGTACTTCTTCCAAATCGTTGTTTAAAAGATTCAGGGGTTCTATAGCAAAGCATTGCATGCATACGCGCATCGTGTACTGGTTGCTTTGAATTGAGCAAAAACTGTTCTTGAATTTGACAGTTTGCAATAAGCCAATCAGTTGATTTCCAATCCGAAGCTACCGGAATTAAATGCTGGGTAAGATTTGGGTTGAGAGCAGCCATTTCCCAAGCAATACCCCCACCAAGAGATCCTCCAATTAAGGCGAAGAGTTTTTCAATTTTGAGCTCCTCCAATGCAATTAGAAATATCTTTGCGATATCTTGAGCCACAAATTCTTTGTAATTGTCAATTACAAATCCATCGTATCCGTTACCGGGAATATTAAAGCAAATTATCGTGTATTTATCAGTATCGATACATTTACCTTCCCCAATGAGCGTGTTCCACCATCCAGTCTTACCAGCAACATTAGAATTTCCAGTAAGAGCGTGATTGACCATTACCACAGGAGCTGTTCCCAGCTTTTGACCGAAGAGTTCATAAGACAGCTCTATCGCAGTATTAAATCCTGATTTTGTGGTATAATTATTTATTTTAAGTTTTTCTAACATGATTTCTTTCTAAAGGTTAAACGCATCCTTAACACGATCTACATAATCAAGTTTTTCCCAAGTAAAGAGTTCTACTTCTTTTTCAATTCTACCATTGTATGGAGATTCATAGATTCTTTTGACAACTTTGGGTTGTTTACCCATATGTCCATAAGCTGCAGTTTCCAAATAAATTGGATTTCGAAGCTTAAGACGCTGTTCGATTGCATAGGGTCTCATATCAAATAGCTCTGATACTATTTTAGCAATTTCACCATCACTCAATTCTACATTGGAAGTTCCATAGGTGTCCACAAAAATGGAAGTTGGCTCCACTACTCCAATTGCATAAGAGATTTGAACGAGTATTTCATCAGCAACTCCTGCTGCAACTAAATTCTTAGCCGCATGTCGTGCTGCATAGGCCGCTGAACGGTCTACCTTTGATGGATCTTTTCCTGAGAAAGCACCTCCTCCGTGAGCTCCTTTTCCTCCATAAGTATCCACGATGATTTTTCTTCCTGTAAGACCTGTATCTCCATGAGGGCCTCCAATCACAAATTTTCCAGTAGGATTGATATGATAGGTAATTTGATCGTTAAACAATTTTTGAATGTGCTTAGGAAGCTCTGCAACCACTCTTGGGATCACAAGCTCTATAAGATCTTTCTTAATCTTATCGAGCATCGCATCATCGTCTTCCAAAAATGCATCGTGCTGAGTCGATACCACAATCGTATCAATACGCTGAGGTACATTTTCATCTGAATATTCAATCGTTACCTGAGACTTCGCATCTGGTCTTAAATAAGTTATTTCTGAGGACTCTCTTCGCAACTCAGCGAGTTGTTGAAGAATTTTATGAGAGATATCCAAAGCTAATGGCATATAGTTCTCAGTCTCCTTGGTTGCATAACCAAACATCATACC
>DAIRFL010000293.1:0-1608 GCA_036795105.1 Flavobacteriaceae bacterium
GGAAAAAATCGGGTTTATAGAGGTAGTGAATAAACCACAGACCTTTGGGGTTGCTAGTATTTATATCGCTTCTAAGAACTGATGTCAAGAACAATATCATATCTATTATTATTGCTTATAAGTACAACTGCTTATGGGCAATTCAACGTAAACCCAGTTGAAAATATTCCTACTGACGATTATAAAAAGTTTAATTGGGGGTATTATCTCGGAGGCAATTCCTATAATTTTAAGTTTAACTACAGTGAAAATTACCCAACTAATTCTGGTGGTGGATACGAAAGTGTTCAGGTTGAAACCAGTAATGGATTTCTAGTTGGTCTGGTAGGAGAACTGAGGCTCAATGATTATTTTGACCTGCGATTTGAACCAGGACTTTACAGTGCAAAGAGAGATCTGTATTTTCCAATTGACCCTTCAAGTGGAGATCCATTGAGATCTGTGAAATCTACCTTTTTAAATTTTCCATTCCTAGTGAAATACGGAGCAAAACGAATTGGAAATTGGAGGCCTTTTGTAATTGCAGGACCATCACTTTCCTATAATATGAGTTCAAATCAAAACTCTCCTGACAATATTGAAAGTGGCGTATTTAGATTAAAATCCCTTACTTATAACTATGAAATTGGTGTCGGTGTGGAATTCTACCTTCCCTATTTTAAATTTACTCCATCCATCAGAGGAGTCTTTGGTTTAGTAGATGAAATGGTTCACGATAATGGCCCTAACAGCAATTTTAGTGAAATCAGAAATTATTCCGATCAAATTACTTCCGCACTGACAAGAGGTTTTTTTATAGTGTTGACTTTTGAATAGGTTAACTCCTTCTAATTTCATTTAGGAGTATCCCCGTTGCCATTGCAACATTAAGACTTTCGGTAGTAGCATCTCCAAAAGATGGAATACTTATTTTATTGCTTATAAATTCCTGTAGTTCTTCACTAATTCCATTGGCTTCATTACCCATAAGGAGCAATCCCTTATCAGCTAATGGTTCTTCGTAAACAGAGGCTCCATCCATAAATGCTCCATAGATTGGTAGATCTGTTTGAGCTAAAAAGTCTTTGAGGTCTACATAGTGTATCTGAACTCTTGAAATGGAACCCATGGTTGCTTGAAGGGTCTTGGGATTGTAACAATCAACGGTTTGTTTGGAACAGATGAGTTGCTTAACTCCAAACCAATCGCAGAGTCTAACAATAGTTCCTAAATTTCCCGGATCCCTGATATCATCTAAAACAACAGACCAGCCATCTGATTCAATTTGAGGCAGGCTGGGCATATGAAAAACCCCTAAGACTCCAGGAGGAGTTTTTAAGCTACTCATCTGAGCGAGCTCTTTTGAACTCACTTGCTGTGCTTTGGAGTGAGAGTCAAACAGATCGCTATCTGAATTGTAATAAATTCCATAACATTCAATTGCTGATTCCAACAATTCTTCAACTGATTTCCTTCCTTCAACTACAAACAACTGATGTTCATATCTGTATTTTTTTTGCTGAAGACTCTTTATAAGTTTTATAATACTTTTTACAACCATTCAAATAGTGTAATTTTGAATTCATGAATAGGACGACTGCGACATCTATCTTACTTACAAAATTAAGC
>DAIRFL010000052.1:0-10103 GCA_036795105.1 Flavobacteriaceae bacterium
CATTAATAATGCCCGATTAAACTTTGGGAGGTGGATCTAAAATTGAAAGGCCTTCGTTTAAAGATAAGTTGTAACGATAGCCTATGAGATTTGAAACATCCATTTGAATCACAAATGGAATTGAATAATTAAATGTTTCTAAGTAAACGATTTCTGAAGATTCAGACTTTTTTTGCTTTTCAAAAGGATTCGTCTGGTCTTCATCTGTTTGTTCTGCCAATTGTTTCATCAGATAACACTGGCCGTTACATTCTAATTCCGGTTTGTCTTTGTTGATACAGAAATTTTCAACGATATAATCGTAATTAGCCACATAGTTGACAATAGGCCAAAGAGGTCTAAGCAACATGACTAAAGTGATACTTATCGATACAAAGAATTTCATACGTCAAAATTAAGACAATGAGATCCTTTATTAAATGACAAATATCACCTCTTGGTCATCTGCATGATACGATTGTAAAATTCAGGAGTTACGGTAAACCAATAACCGTTTTCTTCGTGAAGAGAATAATCTCCCTCCCCGTTTTTAGAATGAAAATCGATTAAATGTTGTCTAAAACGAGCTGGGTCTTCAACAATGTATTGGTTCCCGTAATCGTCTGAAATCTTTAAACTCATCAATAATTTGAAAAAGCTATTAAAGCACCCATAATCGTGCTAAAGAATAAAGCTGCAATTATAAATCCTACTACCATAAAAATCAAATAGGCCTTAGCCCAATTTTGTTTTGATGGGTTGGTGTCTGAACTAAAAGCCCACACAATGAGTAAAATAAATCCAACTAGTGGAATAGCAGTGAGTAATAAGGTGATGATCCAGTCACCAACCGACATTGGTTTTTGTTCGTTCATAATATTGAGTTTAAGTTATTGCTTCATCCAAAGGGCTGGTATTTGTTTAGCCTCAAAGGATTGGTTAAATGATTTTATCTCTGTATTAATGAAGCCGTGAAGTGTATCGCTGTGTTTTTTCCACTGAACTTCCAAATCATTAAAACGTTCCACAGCTCCTTTAGTCACTTCAGGCTCAGATCCATCTACATAAGATTTCAAATGCATATACTCAGCATTGAGCATGTTTTTAAAATTAATAACGTCTTGAAAGGTCTTTTGTTGTGGTTGGATTAGTTGTTGTTCCCAATTTGTGAGTTGTTCAACCAATGATTCCCCTTCTTTTTGCAGATCTTCGTATTTGTTCATCTCTTTAAGAATCTCTAAATGATGTTGGAGTTGGGATTGAACATTGCGCATCAAATTAACCTTTTGGTGGATTTCATCTAGAGTGTTTTGAATAGCTCCTAAGAGTTCATCTTGCTTCTTATAATCTTCTTCTGAAGCCTCAACCAAAGGGTCTGCTTTTAAAACAATAGGTGCTTCTAGAATTGTGTCTCCAAGAATTAATTGAGCCGTATAGTTCCCAGGAGGTAAAAGCCCTCCTGAATAATCACCGAGCACAAACACCTTGTCAACTGCTGGTACAGATGCTCTTCTCATATCCCAAGAAATTCTATTAAACCCTTTTTTAGAGGGTAAGACCATCGGTTTTGAAGGACCTCCAGGCCAGGTTTTAAAGTTTTTTGGTTTTTGATTAGAATAAGTACGAACTACATCTGAGCCTCTTAATATTTTCAGTTCGAGTTTCGTCGAATCCAATTTATTTGGAAGATAATAATCGATGATGACTCCTTCCATTGGGTTGGTTCCAATCATTGGATTTGAGGATCTGGAGCCCAACAAACGATACGACACTTTAGGTGTAATGAGTTCTGGCTGTTCCCCTAGGCTTCCCTGTTGGATAGGTGATAAATCATCGAGAATCCAAAAAGATCGACCAGCTGTAGCAGCGATTAAATCATTGTCTCTGATGAATAAATCATTGATTGGAACAACTGGTAAATTCAACTGCCAGTGCTCCCAATGAGCACCGTCATCTTTAGAAATGTACATACCTGTTTCACTTCCTGCGTATAAAAGTCCCTCAACTTTGGGGTCGGCTCTTACTACGCGAACAAAGGTGTGTGCTCCTTCAATT
The DNA here is from genome assembly GCA_036795105.1 of Flavobacteriaceae bacterium. GTDB lineage: Bacteria > Bacteroidota > Bacteroidia > Flavobacteriales > Flavobacteriaceae > MAG-120531. The sequence goes on from DAIRFL010000052.1 coordinate 2,035, forward strand.
CCGTTTGTGATTAATTTCCAAGATTTACCGAAATTATCGGTTTTGTAGATATAGGGCGTTAGATCCATATTCTTATATCTCATAAGTGTAATATAAGCTGTAGCGGGATCAAATGGTGAAACTTCAATACTGTTGACAATCCCTTCCTCCATTTTTTTAGGAGTCACGTTTTCCCAATTCTTTCCTCCATCTCTAGTGAGGTGTACTAAACCATCATCACTACCCGTCCAAATAACATTGGGGTTGTGAATTGAGAGTTGTAAACTCATCAGTGTATTGTAGTTTTCTCCTCCTGCTCCTTCATTGGTATAAGGAACTCCCCCTAATCCTTGTTTAGCTTTTTCGTTCTTAGTTAAATCGGGACTGATAGGCTCCCAATCGATTCCTCCATTACTACTCTTAAAGACGACATTTCCAGCATGGTAAATCACCGAAGGGTCTTGATGAGAACTAAGCACTGGAGCATTCCAATTGTAACGGTATTTAAAGTCCTTCGCGGGTTTACTCAATCCTAATTCAGGATATTCTTTTATGGATTTTGAATTCCCTGTCTGGCGATTCCAGCGATCTAAAATTCCTTGGTAACACCCTCCGTATACGTAATCAGGATTATTAGGATCGAAGGCCAAAAAAGCCGATTCACATCCAGCAACGGAATACCAATCCTTCCAATCAATCCCATTATCTCTAGTTCTACTCTTGATACCGATAGCTGAATTGTCTTGTTGCCCTCCATATACGTGATAAGGAACCTGCTTATCAGCAATTACTCTGTAAAATTGAGCAGTAGGTTGGTTTTGTTGCGTACTCCAACTTGCTCCTGCATTTAAAGAGATGTTTGCGCCTCCATCATTGGAGTTGATCATGATATTATTGTCGAATGGATGAATCCACAAATGGTGATTGTCTCCATGAGGAGTGCTCAAAACCTTAAAGGTTTTCCCTCCATCGATAGACTTAAGTACGGGAGCGTTTAAAACATATACCTTGTTTTCATCTAAAGGATCTGCAAAAATTTCCATATAGTACCAAGAACGTGCAACGGTGATTCTGTCTTTAGTAGTTTGTCTCCATTTTTTTCCTCCATCATCAGAACGATAGACTCCCCCTTTTTCTCCCTGAGCTTCAATATTGGCATATACCACATTCGAATTCGCTCTAGAAACTGATATCCCGGATTTACCAAATTCTTTTGGTAATCCCTCCTTTAACTGTTCCCAATGCTCTCCCCCATCAGTAGACTTGTAGAGCCCAGAACCTTTACCTCCAGAAACCATTTGCCAAGGTTTGCGCTGATGATCCCACATGGAAGCGTATAGTATTCTTGGATTATTCATATCCATACTTAGGGAAGATGCTCCGGTAGTATCAGATACATAAAGTACTTTTTTCCAGGTTTTTCCACCATTTGTTGAACGGTATACTCCCCGATCAGCACTTGGTCCAAACTGAGCACCTTGAACCGATACGTAAATGATATCTGGATTGTTAGGGTGAATCACCACATCAGAAATATGTCTGCTCTTGTCAAGACCTATGTGATTCCAGCTAGCTCCTGCATCTTCAGATTTGTAAACTCCATCACCCATAGAGGTCATGACACCTCTAGCAGCATGTTCGCCCATTCCAACAACTACGACATTTGGATCGCTTTCGCTTACGCCAATAGCCCCTACTGTTCCTGTATTAAAATATCCATCTGAAACGTTTTTCCAATGAAGGCCATTGTCTGTTGTTTTCCAAACACCTCCACCAACAGAACCCATATAGAAGGTTCCTGCTTGTTTTACAACTCCAGATGAAGTTACTGATCGGCCTCCTCTAAAAGGTCCAATATTTCTCCATTTTAATTGACTGTAGACCGACTCTTTTTTTGAATCCTTATTTTTTGATTGACTGTACGTATACTGACAAGCAACGAAGGCTAAGGCTATAAGAACAATTCTTTTCATAATTTGTGGTTTGACGGTTTATTGTATTTGATCTGCAAAAAATACAGCATTTAAAAACAGTTTGTTCGCTCCAAAACTAGTCGCTCTAAAATTGGGGTTATCTGCAAATAAAACAACCTTTCCGCTACCGAGTGAACTGACGATAATAGGAGCCGCTTGTTTGAAATAGTGATCCAAATTTTCCTGGTTGATATAGCCATCAATATGTGGATTGGCTACATATTTAGAAACCGTTGCATAGGGACTTTTACTCGGCTTTAAAAAGACGTTATTGTTTTTATACATCGGCATCGATGTTCTTGTATATCCAAAGGCTATCGGGTGTGTTATGTCTAAATCAGCCTTAAAAAACGCACCTCCTATTTGTTTCTTTCCTCGGTGCTCTGATGCTTCTACATAGGGTAATCGAACCTCTTTTTTATCCTCTGGTTTCTCTACCAGTTCCTCTTTGACGAGTTTCTTGTCAATCGCCCATTTTGAGGCTCCTGCAATTGTAATTAGAGTATTGCCTTTTTTGACCCAATTGGAAATTTTAGCTTGTTGTATAGTATCTAATGCTCCATAGGATCCTGACACCATCACTAAGGTGGTATAAGGATCTAAGTCGTAACGATTAAATCGTTCCATTCGAAGTTTTGTAATAGGCATATGAACACGAGTATCTAATAAGTGCCAAACTTCTCCTGCCTCATAGGAGCGAACACCTTCACCGACTAACAAGGCTACTTTTGGAGTTTTAGCGACTCTAAAGTTTCTAGAACCAAGATCGATTCCCTTTAAACTAAATCCAGTAGCAGTACTCCAAATTGAAACTGGAAATTTCTGTTGAGCAGCAGCGATTATTTCAAAAACTTCCTCCTTAGATTCATCCTGAACACTGACAGGAACAAGCAGCGTTCCGTACCCAAAATCAACAGACCCACTAGAGGTTTCTGCTTTAAAAGGTTTATGAGCCACCGATACTTTTAATCCTTTTGATTGGAGTTCGTATAAAAGTGAAGAGGACAAATAATCTTCGCCGCTTATCAAATAGGCATAGGATGCTTTTTGGGCTTTTACCACTTCAAAAAGTTCTTGAGTTGAAGACACTTCAGAACCCAAAGAATACTTCTTGAGTGCTCGGTAGTTCATATTGTAAAAATTAGCGGTACTCCAGGCAGAAGCATCGTAAAAAACAGAATCTCTATACTTAGAATAGGTTTCAAAAATGTTTTGAACCACTCTTCTTTGCGTTTGTTGTAAGGGAACTACAAACTTGTTTTTGTTCTTGTACACTTTGATCTTGTGAGACAATAAATGACCCACAAAGGCTTTGGTTCTACTGTGGTCCTTTTCAGAATCAAAGCTATAAGCAGCGACTCCAGTAATAGGTTTTTCGTTGAGAGCCGATCTAAAGAAATCTTGCTGATAGGATCTCAGTAATTTTCTGTTTTCAACTGAAGCCCGAATGGTAGCCATACTCGAGGTAAACTGATTGCGAATCGTAAATGCAAAAGTGATTTTGCCATAATCAGTCTTTTGAAGGTGTCCTCTTGAACTCGCTTGTTCGAACAAAAGGGCTAGACCCCCTTGTAAATCAGGGTAAGAAGATCCGTATCCTGGATAGGTTCCATCAAATGCTTCTTTAGTAAAGTACAAGGATCCTATGGAGTCCAAATCCTTTCTAAAATAGGTGGCGAATAAATCGTTTAAATCTTCATAGTTTTCCTTGGGCATGATAGGATCCTTAGATCCAATGGGTTTCATAGGCTCGAAAAAATGAGTAGAATTTGTTCCCATCTCGTGAAAATCAGTCACTACATTGGGATACCATTGGTGATACCAGGCTAACTTCCCCTGGCTCTCAGGTTGTGTTCCCAAATACCAATCTCTGTTTAAGTCAAACCAATAGTGATTGGTTCTTCCTCCTGGCCATGCCTCGTTGTGTTCTGCATCATTAGGGTCGTCACTGAGGTGTTTTGCGCGCATCACATTAGCCCAATGAGTATGACGATCTCTACCATCCGGATTAATAGCAGGATCAATCATAAAGACCGCATGTTCTCTATATTCAGAAACTTTGGAGCTCTCAGAGGCCGTTAACACATAGGCTGTAAGCATTGCAGCCTCAGAAGAAGAAGGTTCATTTCCATGAACGTTATACCCGAGCTGAACAAAGACTGGCAAGTCAGATTCTTTAGAAGATTCTTTCAACTGAACCAACTCTAAGTGCTTTGCTCTTATAGACTCTAACTGACTTAAATTGTCCTTAGAAGTCACCGTAAACATAACGAGTTTTCTTCCCTCATGAGTCTTTCCATAAGTTTCAATAGATGCTCTATCTGAAACTTCAGCTAGTTTTGTCAAATAAGCAACGATTAGATCGTGTCTGGTGTGATAGGTTCCTATACCGTATTCTAAAAATGCTTCAGGAGAAGGAATTTGTGAGTTAAAAGGTGCAAAGCCTTTGTAGAAATAATCTTGAGCTACCGAAAGCTGAATACTCCCTAAAAAGAGGGCGATATATAGAACGAATTTTTTCATAATAGTTTTATTTTTTTAGAGGTAATACAATATGAGAAGGGTATTCTTTAGAATGATGAATTTTATTGTGAGCGACCACTCCAACGGACTCATCAAAATTATCACCTCCTGTATTTAAGTTACGTGCAAATCTCGGAAAGTTACTGCTCGAAATTTCGATACGAATACGATGTCCTTTTTTAAAGTAATTAGAGGTTGCCATTGGTGAAAAGTCGAGTTTGTAGACCTTGCCTTGTTCCATAAAAACCTCCTCTTCATATCCCTCTCTAAAGCGAGCTCTCTGGATGGTCTCATCTAAATTATAGGCTCTACCATCAGGATAAACATCGATGATTTTAATACTGAAGTCCGTGTCTTTAACATCTGATGAAACATAGATAGTAGCGTCGATAAATCCACTCATTTCAACTCCCTCTTCGAGAGCTTCGGTCGTGTATACAAGGATGTCTTGACGAGCCTCAACAGTCTGCTGATCATAGGCTCCCCCTTTAACTGCATTCCCAGTACAACACACATTTCCTCCGTGTGAAGGAACTGGATTCATAGGATCATAAGTGTAGGCATCTGGTTTGTCTTCTGCCGAAGGTTTGGAACCTAATCTTCCATCCCCGTATAGACTATTTGCCTTCCCAGATGAGTTTAAATAAAAGGTTTTGTTCTTAACTCCTTTAGGAGGCCAGCTTTGTGAAGATTGCCATTTATTAATTCCCATAGTGTAGTATTGAACTCTTGGGGTCTTGTCTTTAAAGTCTGTATCCTCCCCCTTGAGCAACCAATCAAACCAATCGTAGATTTGCTCGTCGTAATTCAATCGAGCATCCCCAACCGAACGTTCTCCGACGATGGTGTTTTCGGTAGCTCGAGTATAACCACAGTGTAATGTAGGAGCAATTACTAAATACTGATTGTCCCTTACAAACTTATCTGAAGCATTTTCTCGAACGTGATTAAAGAGGGCTAAATTAGGTCCGATAGACACATCGTACCAAGAAGCAAACCAAAAACTAGGTACTCCAAAATCCATTTCTTGATGGTAGAGTCCTCCTTCAAACCACTCTGGGTCATTGGGTTTACGAACTACCATTTTATCGAATATTTCTCGTTTACCTTTAATGTTTTGAAGAATGTCTTTAATTGGTAAATGAGCCAATGCCTCCTTCATGTCAACCGATGGATTCTCAGGTGCTAGATCGTAAAATCTAGAGATTCTAATCAAATCTTCTTGAGTTGCTCCAGCAGGAATTCTAGGCTTGAACTTATCGTGTTCAACTCCGTATAACCATGAGAAAAAAAGCATTTGCTCAACACCTCCTCTATACCAATTCCCCTGTTCGAAATAAGGACCTACTGTTCCAACTCCAGCTCCGTATCCCTGGGGAACCATCGCCGCATGTGAAGGGTGGTCTAGGGCTGCTACTGCCATTTGCCACTCAGCAGTTGAAGAACAACCTAGTGTTCCTATTTTACCATTGGACCAAGATTGGTCTTTTAGCCAGCTAAAGGCGTCGTATCCATCGGTTAGGGGTACTCCGAGAATATCCCATTCTCCTTCTGAAAAATAACGCCCACGTTCATTTTGAACTACATAAGCATAGCCTCTTTTAACAGCTTCTAAGGCGCGACTAGCAGTTCTTGTACGCTCCTCTCCATCTCCCCATGAATTAAAATTATAAGGAGTTCTCGAAAATATAACTGGAACCTTTTTATCGGTTTTAGGTCTGTATATATCGGTTGCCAAACGGACTCCATCTCTCATGGGCATCATCACTTTTTGATCGACAATGGCCAATTCTTGAAGTTCTTCTAAAACATCCTGACTCCAACTAAATTGAATTAAAACAACTGTTAGAAGCGTAAGTAGTATCTTTTTCATAGGGGTTGGTTTTAAATGATGTCTATTTTCCAAAGACATCAAAATTATGGGTGTACTTTACAGTAACTATTTGATTGTTCATTGGATTGAACAAGTCTTGATCTCTAATAATATTAAACACGACAAAGAGTCCTGTATTAGCATCTCTTAGCCATCCAAAACGCGTATTCACAGAAGTAATTTCAGTGACATTGTTGTATTGAATTAAGGTCTGCAAAAACATTCTAGGAGTAAATGAATAAGCTAATTTAGCACCAGTGACTACCACATTAACATCTCCATTTGGTAGATTTAAATCGTTATAACTAAGATTGAGCTCTGAATTAAATTTATCTCCCATACGCAGTTTAAAAGTGTTGGAAGTCGTGATTCTTGTCCCTCCAAAATATCCTCCAATCTTGGTATAGGTTCTGTAAAATAAGGGCTTATTCGCATTGGTAAAAAATACTATTTGTGCCTCTCCATGATGATAGGTTCCCGCATCTACTTCAACATCAGAAATACTAAAGGGTTGATATACTCCCTCTCCAGTTGCATTGTATCCAGTGTGTAATTCTAATCCACTTTTCCACACCCAGTGATTGTCGATATGTAAGAAACTCGTCTGCATTCTATTTTCAAAATCACTGTAAATCCTATAGGCGATATGCGGTCTTATCTCCATCATATCACCCATATTCTTTAAACGAATACTTCTAAAGACCAAAAACTCTGGTTTTTTGAAGGAAGAGCGTTGCAAGAACCCAACTTCAGGATTAAAGTCTTCCCCCACCTCGGTATAAGCAGCATTTAATCGCCATCCATCCCACTGGTAGGTCCAAGACAGTTTATATGCGTGATTGTTCTCGTTGATATCCAACCCATCTAAGGGTGTTGTCTGACTCTTAGCATAAAAACCTGTAAGCTGAGCTTTTTTACCAAAGCCCAATTTTCCATCTAATGCGACAACTCTGTTGTAATCGTTTCCTCCATCTGCCGATCTACCGACAAAGATTCCCCCTATAGACGATCGAGTTCCCTGAAATTCGTGATTGACTCTAGCTACACTATAGGCGTTTTTTTCGATATCATCACCTACGGCATCGGTAAACATATTGAGTAAGCCAACATTCGTTTTACCAACCTTACCAGAGAGCCTAGTCCCTCCAATAATAGGAACCATTTCACCCGAACTTCCTATTCCGATTCTTCTCGAAAAGAAGAGGTCTACTTCTCCAGGAGACCCCACTGAAAATTGACCAGCATTCTCTAAAAAGAAAGCTCTTTTTTCAGGAAAAAACAGATTAAAACGATCTAAGTTTACCTGCTGCTCATCTACCTCTACCTGTGCAAAATCAGTATTATAGGTAAGATCTAAAGTTAAGGCAGGAGTTAAAGAATACTTTACATCCACTCCTGTATCTGCAGAGGATTCATTAATATTTTCAATTTTATCTCTAGAAGCCTGAACCAATCCATAGGGCATTATTTTTAAGTTTTTAGGGTTCTTTAAGTCAAAACCACTAACACTTCCCGCAATAGAAAGTCTCTTAATATCAAATCCCAAGGGCAAGGAAGCCCAATAAGCTACCTCTGAAGTCTTTGCGATATTTCTTTGAAAATTAACTCCCCATGTTTTATCCTTACCAGCACTAAATCGAATGGATCGAAGTGGTATTCTAAATTCAGCACTCCATCCAAAATCTCCTTTGATGGTTCTTACATCCCATGCAGCATCCCAG
>DAIRFL010000294.1:0-1568 GCA_036795105.1 Flavobacteriaceae bacterium
GATATGGAGTTATAATTTTGAAGATATGAGTTGGAGTCATCTAGGAGATCTTTTAATTGATTTAGAAGGCGTTAAATCAAAACAAACCTTAGGAGACGAAATCATTTTGATTGTCAATGACAGCAAATTAAAAAGAATTAAACCTTTTGAAAATAAAGTACAGCACTATCAGTTGACAACACTTCAGCATAAATTATATACTTATCAAGGAAATTTATCTGTATTCAAAAAAGACGGAACGTATTACTCCTTTGTCAAATTCGACAACATCAATAAGGTGGAACTCGTTAAGAGAAACGAAGATGAGTTTTTTGGGCAGTTAATTGAGGAGACCAAACTCTATCAAGACTTAAGCCCCTGGAGGTATATGCTCTTGCTTTTAGCGTTGCCGATGCTTTATTATATTAGAAAATTCGCACTGTTAAGTAAAGAACGCAATTCAAAAATCATTATTAACGGAGAGGGGTTAATTTATCACAAGGTCTTTTTTGAATTCGAAGCTAAAGAACTTGAAGTTATTAATTTGCTTTTAGACTTTGATATCGTTCATTCTTCTGATATTCTGGCACTTGTTGAAAATCCAAACCACAACTATTCTCACAATATGAGAACTAAGAATCAACTCATCGACAAAATCAACTACAAATTTAAGACGATGTTAAAGATTGATTACGATTTAATTACATCTGAAAAATCTGCAGAAGATAAGAGAATCATCGACTATAGAATTGACAAAACTTACTTTAATTAGAAATTATGTACTATGTATTGTTTTATAAATTCGTTCCAAACTATATAGAAGCTAGAGCTCCTTTTAGAGAAGAGCACCTCCAATTGGCAAGAGAGGCCAAGGCATCTGGTCATTTGTTTTTGGCAGGCGCCTTACAGGATCCTCCAGACGAAGGAATGCTTGTGTTTAAAACTGAAAGCGAAGAATTTGTCAGGGAGTTTGCCAACCAAGACCCCTATGTAAAAAACGGTGTTGTTAAGCACTGGGTCATTTCTAAATGGAACGTTGAAATTGACTAATGTCAATTTTTTTTCATATCTTAATATTGTTAAATCAATAAATATTTAGGTATGAGAACAATAAAAAGATTAAGCTTACTATTATTTGTACTATTTAGTTTTGCTGCTTTTGCTCAAAAAACTGCTTCAGTAGGAATTAAAGCAGGGTTCCCAAATGTTGCTGGAGCCAATGCTGAATTAATTCTTCCATTACTCGACAACCGACTTTCTGTCTATGTAGATTACAGCAAGTTTGAAATTGAACCAGAAGATGATGCTTCAGTAGATTTTAAATACAAAGAGTATGGAGCTAACTTCTACATTGGACCAAGAGCTGGCAGAGGTTTGTATCTCAGTGCTGGTAGAGGAGATTTTGATTCTAAAATATTATTGACAAATATTGAGCTCGATGGAGGAAGAACCGGAGAGGGGGATACTCGACTTCGATTTGAATCTACCAATTTTAAAATTGGCCTTAGAACAGGAGGAATGGTTTACTTTAGAATCGAAGCCGGATATGGCTTAGGAGAGATCCCTGAAGAAATTGTTTTTGAAGCGCG
>DAIRFL010000053.1:0-9925 GCA_036795105.1 Flavobacteriaceae bacterium
AAGTTATTCCCTCTTGCTTTTTATCGCTTTAAAATAGTTAGTGAGATTTAACTTCCCAGTCGAGGAATAACTTTTTTTAATTAAAGAGGGTTACATAAATTGTGAGTACACAATTTTAATCTTAGTAGTAATTCTAGTTAATTGTGTGATGATCCAAAAGTAAATTCTAATAACCTAATATTGTTCGTTGTCGATCATCTTATGTCATATTAGTATTTATTTGAAAATCAATAGTTTTAAATTATCTCATTCGTGTAAGCTATTATTTGAAAAATAAAGGAATTAAAATTTGAACAACATAAAATAGTAATAAAATGAAGTATAGAAGATTTGGAAAAACAAATTGGCAAATTAGTGAAGTAGGATACGGCATGTGGGGTATGGGAGGATGGAAAGAATCCGATGACCTGCAATCTGCTAAATCCTTAGATCTTGCAGTAGAAAATGGAGTTAATTTTTTTGATACAGCTTGGGGATATGGAGAAGGGCATAGCGAAAAGTTATTAGGCCAATTAGTTAGAAGACATCCGAACACAAAGTTGTATACGGCAAGTAAAATACCTCCAATGAATTTTAAATGGCCAGCAAAAAAGGAATACACTTATGAGGAATCTTATCCAGCCTCACATATTATTGAGTATACCGATAAGACTTTGAAGAATCTCGGTTTAGAACAAATTGACCTAATGCAGTTTCATACATGGGATGATGGATGGTCTAATCAAGAGGAATGGCAACGTACAATAGAAGATTTAAAAGCAGCAGGTAAAATTGATGCAATGGGAATTAGTGTCAATCGTTGGGAACCTGAAAATGGAGTAGAAGCATTAAAAACTGGAATGTTAGATGCTGTTCAGGTAATCTATAACATATTCGATCAAGCTCCAGAAGATGTGCTTTTTCCACTTTGTGAAAAACTCGATATTGGAGTAATCGCTCGTGTGCCATTTGATGAGGGTACCTTAACGGGAACTCTCACAAAGGACACTAAATTTCCAGAAGGGGATTGGAGAGGTACTTATTTTGTTCCTGAAAATTTAAATTCAAGCGTAGAAAGAGCGGATGCACTAAGACCATTAATTCCACAGGGAATGACGATGGCTGAAATGGCACTTAGATTTATTACAATGAATAAAAATGTAGGAACAATGATTCCTGGAATGCGCAGAGAACGAAATGTATTAGCTAACACTGCTATTAGTGATGGTAAGGGGTTATCTAAAGAATTACATCAGGAATTACAAAAACATCGTTGGGATCGAAAACCAACCTCTTGGTCACAGTAAACAACTCTGACAGATAGTTTAACAAATGAATATACACTTATGACAACACGAAGAAAATTCTTATTGCAGTCTGGTGCATTGAGCGCTAGTACTTTGATTATGCCAACTTTTACGTTATACCCTCCTAAAAGAGAAAAAAATTTAGGGGTACAGCTTTATACATTTCGAGATGAATTGGAAAAGGACGTCCTAGGCACCTTAGAACAAATTGCCTCAATTGGAATCAAGAAAATCGAGTCAGCAAGAAGTTCTAAAGGTCATTATTATGGATTAACTCCTAGGGAAATGAAAAATGCCTGTGCTGATTTAGGAATGAAACTAGTAAGTGGACATGTTCATTTAGATGATCACTTTCAAAAGACGATGGATGAGGCAGCTGAATCAGGTCAAGAATATTTGATATGTTCGAGTATGCCTAGTGAAGGTCAAACTATTGATAATTATTTGCGAGTGGCTGAAAAGTTTAATGAAGCTGGTGAAGCTTGTAAAAAAATGGGTTTAAAATTCGGCTATCACAATCACGGTTATGAGTTTGATTCCGATAGTGGAGAAGTCCTTTACGATCTGCTGCTCAATAATACTGATGAACATTTGGTGCATATGGAACTAGATCTTGGATGGGTCGTTATGGCGGGTAAGGATCCTATTGATTACTTTGAACGATTCTCTGGAAGGTTTCCTCTTTGGCATTTAAAAGACATGAGTTTAAAGCATCAAGAAAGTACAGAGTTTGGGAAAGGAGATGTTGACATTAATAGGATGATAGCGCATAAAAAAGCATCGGGAGTAAAGCATATTTTTATCGAACAAGAAGAATATTCTAGTACTCCATTAGAGAGTATGAAGGCAAATATGGAATTTTTAAATAATCTGTAAAGTCTATGGAATCTAGGAGAAAATTTTTAGAAAAACTTTCAGTTACTGCGATAGGACTACCATTGTTGAGTCACTCTGAAAGCATTTTAGCAGCTACTGAAATTCCTTATCAGGGTCCAATACTTAGGGTTGCGATCATGGGTCTAGGAAGTTATGCTACTAGGGTAGCAAATGCGATGCAAGATTCTAAAAGAGCTAAACTTGTAGGAGTCATTAGCGGGACACCATCTAAGATTGTCGATTGGCAAAAGAAGTATGGCATTTCTAAGGAGAATTGCTATAGCTATTCCAATATGCATCAGATCAAAAACAATGATGCTATCGATGCTGTATACGTCATCACTCCGAATGGACTTCACAAAGAACACACCCTAATGGTTGCCAAAGCAGGTAAACACGTAATATGTGAAAAACCTATGGCTATTAACCCTCAAGAAGGTCAAGAAATGATTGATGCTTGTAGGGCTGCTAAGGTGAAGTTATTGGTGGGTTATCGTATGCATTTTGAGGCGAATACACTCGAGATTGTCAATATGCGTAAGGCTGGTGATTTTGGAAAAATTATGTTTTTTCAAGGATTGTCAGGATTTATTATTGGAAATCCAAATCAATGGAGATTGGACAGAAAATTATCTGGTGGTGGTGCGATGATGGATATTGGGATTTACTCTATAAATGGAGCTAGGTATATGGTTGGTGAGGAGCCGATTTGGGTAACGGCACAAGAAACAAAAACCAATCCGATTAAATTTAAGGAGGGAATAGATGAAACCATTCAGTTTCAGATGGGATTTCCTAGTGGAGCAGTAGCTTCCTGTCTATCAACCTATGCGGCAAATCATCTCGATCGATTCTTTTTAAATGGAATAAAGGGTTATGCTCAAATGCAACCTTCTACCGGTTACGGACCTATAAAAGGTCGAACTCATCTGGGAGAACTACAGCATAAACACATCACTCACCAAACAGTTCAAATGGATGAAATGGCCAGTATCATTTTAGAAAACAAAGAAGCTGTGATTCCTGTTGATGGAGAAGAAGGTCTAAAGGATTTAAAAATAATTGAGGCGATTTATAAGGCAGTTGCTACAGGCACCAAGGTGTATATGTAAATAAATTGTTGAGCAATATCGTTATTAAGTAAAAAAAAAGCCGTCTTTAAAGGACGGCTTTTACTTGTTCTCTAAAATTCATCAATGGATTTCAATTTCTTTTTTACGATGAACTTTAGTCTCTGTTTGCTTAGGCAAAGATAATCTTAAGATACCATCAGTATAATCAGCATCAATTTTATCTTCTAGAATGTTTTCAGGTAAGTGAAAACTTCGTTGAAAAGATGAATAGCTAAATTCTTTTCTAGTCACTTTTTCATCATCTTTTTCTTCTTTTTCTTCCTTTTTTTCTGAAGATATAGTCAAAATACCGCGGTCAAATTCAACATGAATGTCTTCTTTTTTTAGACCTGGAATAGCGACTTCTAGCTCATAGGAACTATCTGTTTCCTTGGAATTCACTGCAGGAATAGTAGTTCCTAAATCCATACTGTTGTTAAAAAAATCTTTGATCATAAAATCATCCCAAAAAGTGTCTGTTTTTGGAAATAATTCACCAGAATTCCATTTGATTAATGACATGATACATTTTCTTTAATTATGCTTACTCTATACAGTTTTCAGCTAGGCTGTGCGATGATTGTTTTGTATCGGTTCGCTTTTCCGATAGGAGTGATTGGCACCATTTAAATCGGAACTATGTTTGAGTTAAAAAAAATAAAGTATCGTACTTAAGGTAAGTAGTAGTAGAACATCTTAATATACGAAATTTTTAGGATAATTAAAAGTGCAATTTGGGTTTTTGTGTACTTTTTTCTTTGGTCTCATTCAACTTAAATTATTAACATCTGTTTCAATTTATTTTGTAATTTAGTTTTTGTAATTCATTGACTGTGAGACACGCAAACAACATAAAAGGTTATCGCTGTTTATTTGAATGTAGTATCTACTACAATTAAAGACTCTTCTCTATCGCAGTAATTCACCTAATAGAAGTGACTTCTAATTCGTGAGGCTTCAAGCCATTTCATTTTTTATTTCAATTAATACGTATTAGGATGGAAGTAATCAATCAACTTAAGGGAAAAATGGATCCAAATGGAGCGGGTCTACCATCGATAAAAGAACTTAAAGGAAAAGTGGATTCAGTAGAATCTGCAGAAAGAGGAGCCAAGGCTGAAGGTAATTTTTACCCACCTCTAGAAAATCAAATTGGTCCTGGGATGAATTCTAGAATTCAACGTCTTCGAAAATTGAGTTTTGAGGCAGAGCCCAGTATTTCAATAGAACGCGGCTTACATCAAACTGAGTTTTACAAGCAACATTACGGAAAGCATTCTGTTCCGGTATTGCGTGCACTTACTTTTTTGGATCACTGTCAAAAAAAGACCCTGTATTTAGGAGATGATGAACTTATTGTAGGAGAACGTGGTCCCATTCCAAAGGCCGTTCCAACTTTTCCGGAGCTCACTTGTCACTCTGTGGAGGATTTTCACGTATTAAATACCAGAGATCAACAGCGATACATTACAACTCAGGAGGATATTGATACTTATGAAAAGGAAGTGATTCCTTATTGGGAAGGAAGAACAATGCGTGAGCGTATTTTTAATCACGTTCCAAAGGAGTGGAGTCAAGCATACGAGGCTGGATTATTTACGGAGTTTATGGAACAAAGAGCTCCTGGTCACACAGCACTTGATGGTAAAATATATCTCAAAGGAATGCTCGATTTTAAAAGAGAAATTCAAGAGCATATCGATTCTTTGGATTATCTCTCTGATGCAGATGCCAATAACAAGGCAGAACAGTTAAAGGCGATGGCGATCTCCTGTGATGCAGCAATTGTTTTTGCAGAGAGACATGCTGATTTGGCCGAGGAAAAAGCTTTAGTAGAATCAGATCCCAAGCGAAAAGCAGAACTTCTAAAGATAGCAGAGGTATGTAGATGGGTTCCTGCAAATGCTCCTAGGACCTTTCACGAGGCGGTTCAAATGTATTGGTTTGTGCATTTGGGAACCATCACTGAATTAAATGGTTGGGATGCGATGAATCCAGGTCATTTTGATCAGCATTTGGCTCCTTTTTACGAAAGAGAACTAGCTGCTGGCACCCTTAGTCGAGAAGAAGCCAAAGAATTGATTTGCTGTATGTGGATTAAAGTAAACAACCATCCTGCACCACCAAAGGTGGGAATTACAGCAAAAGAAAGTGGTACTTATAACGACTTTACCAATATTAATATTGGAGGATTGAAGTCAGATGGATCTGATGGGGTGAGCGAAGTGTCTTATATTCTATTAGAGGCGGTTGAAGAACTACATCTGTTACAACCGGGATCATCAGTGCACATCAGTCATAAAACTCCCGATAAGTTCTTAAAAGCTGCCTGTAAAGTGATTCGTCAAGGACATGGATATCCTTCAGTTTTTAGCCCGGAAACCTATATCACGGAGATGATCAGTATGGGAAAATCCCTAACCGATGCTCGTGAAGGAGGCTGTAGTGGTTGTATTGAAGTAGGAGCTTTTGGAAAAGAAGCCTATGTGCTCACTGGTTATCTCAATGTTCCTAAAATCTTAGAGGTCACTCTTAATAATGGGATTGATCCAGTCACTGGAAAGGTAGCTGGATGCGAATCTGGTGATCCACTTTCATTTGAGAATTATGAGGATTTATATGAGGCTTTCTTAACACAGCTCAATTATATCGTCGATCTAAAGATTAGGGTGAGTAATTATATAGACACTATGTTTGCAAAGTATTCGCCAGCTCCTTTTCTATCTGTGGTGATCGAAGATTGTATCAGTAAGGGTAAAGATTATTACAATTCAGGTCCACGCTACAACACCAACTATATTCAATGTACCGGTCTTGGGACGGTTACCGATAGTTTATCGACTTTAAAACACCATGTTTTTGAAAAGCAAACCTTTAGTATGGAGCGAATCTTAAACGCTGTTGCAGCTAATTTTCAAGGGGATGAAATCCTTAGACAAACTATTGTGAATCGTACACCTTTCTTTGGAAATGACGACCAGTATGCGGATGCTATCGCTCTTCAGGTATACGATGATCTCATTAAGGCAATTGACGGTAAACCCAATATTAAAGGAGGAAGCTATCATTTAAATATGCTCTCTACGACCTGCCATGTATATTTTGGAAAGGTAATGGGTGCAACTCCTAATGGAAGATTGGCTGGAAAGTCAATTTCAGATGGAACCTCACCTTCTCATGGATGTGATACCAATGGACCTTCTGCAGTGATTCGTTCACTGACTAAATTGGATCACACTCGTTCAGGAGGAACACTATTAAATCAACGGTTTTTACCTAGTCTACTTAGACGAGATGAGGACATTGAAAAACTCGGTAAATTAATCAGAAGCTATTTTACCTTAGGAGGACATCACATTCAGTTTAATATTGTGGATACGGCAACTCTAAGAGCAGCACAAGAAAATCCAGAAGATTATAAAGATCTACTTGTAAGAATGGCTGGTTACAGCGATTATTTTAACGATATGAATGCCGATCTTCAACAAGAAGTAATCGATCGAACTGAAAACGAGTCTTTTTAAATGCGTCATGCACCTCTGATTTTTGATATTAAACGCTATGCGATTAATGATGGCCCAGGAATACGGGTGACTATATTTTTTAAGGGATGTACCCTTAATTGTAAATGGTGTCACAACCCTGAAAGTATCTCAGTTCATCAGCAAAAAATGTACGCTGAGGACAAATGTATCGGAGCGAAGGAATGTGTGGTTCACTGTCCTAATGAAGCATTGACTCTTACTCCTAATGGTATAGTTACCGATCCAGATGCATGTGCCCTCTGTGGTAAGTGCGCTGAGGTGTGTCCCACCAAAGCCATTGAAATGACTGGAGAATTGATGAGTGTAGATCAGATTATGACTCAGATTAAAAAGGAGACCATGCTGATGGATACTTCCGATGGGGGAGTGACCTTCTCAGGAGGAGAACCCCTAATGCATCACGAGTTTTTATTAGAACTGCTCGATGCCTGTGGCAGGGAAAACATCCATCGATGTATCGATACTACAGGACTTGCAAATACTAAGATTCTGATGGAGGTCGCTTCCAAGTCTGAACACTTTCTATACGATCTAAAACATATGGATTCTGCAAAGCACAAAGAGTGGACTGGGGTTCCCAATGAAAAGATATTGGAGAACCTAAAAGTCTTGGCTCAAAGTGGAGCAAATATCAATATTCGTATCCCACTGATTAGTGGAGTAAATGACGATGATGAAAATATAATGCAAACTGCTCAGTTTATATCAGAATTGGAAGGAAAGCCAGTGCTTATCAACCTGCTTCCTTTTCACAATATTGCTCAAAAGAAGTATGAAAAACTTGGCCAAGCCTATGACAAAGGGATTATGGATGAGCCATCTATCGAAAGACAGAACCAAATCTTAGAACTGTTTCATTCCTATGGTCTCAATGCTATTATCGGTGGCTAAATCCTTATTTATTTTAACTTCATTGCCTTAGGATCCCACTCGATAACTTTTTTAGAGAAATAACTCTCATTACAAGCCAATGCAGGAGCTGCAGCTCTAAATCCAAATGTAGCATCTTCTACGACAGTACTTCCTGTTCGAATAGCGTCAAAAAAATTGGTAAAGTGATCTAAATGCGAACTATAACCTTCAGGAGATTTAAAAATGATATCTTCCTTTGTAGGTCGGATTCGAGATTCTTTGGACCATTTGGCGTCGAAGTCTTTGGTCATTTCTTCTTGCATGGATTTTGAGAAGGTAAATAGGGAATCATAGCCTCCAAATCCTGGTGCCTGGGGCATGATGCTGTGAGAAATTGACAGTGAATTTCCTTCTACATCAATTACTCCTTCAGAACCTACGAGTCTAATCTTTTCTTGACCTCCAGTACCACTGATAAAGTTAACCTGAAGACTTAATTGAAAGGCTTTGTGTTCTTTTGAATCCGGGTATTGCATTACCCCTGACATCACGTCTGGCATATCTCTCCCATCTTTCCAATAGCTCAGTTGACCAGAGCTGTAAATCGTTTCAGGACCAATGGAGTTTGTGATAAAATGAGTTCCACTGAGTAAGTGAATAAATAAATCTCCTGCAACACCAGTTCCCACCTGTTGAAAAGCTCTCCACCAAAAAAACTTTTTGGCGTCGTAGTTCATCTTTTCAGTAGCTTCGATAAAGGTATCCCAATTAACAGTCAGTGGACTCGCGTCTTTGGGGATGGTGTATTCCCATGCACCTATGGAACTCTGACGATCGTAAACCGCATTGACCATATTGAGCTCTCCAATCTCACCTGAAGCTAAGAGTTCCTTTGCCTTGGCATGAGATAGACTGCTGACACCTTGACTTCCTACCTGAAGGACTTTTCCAGCTTTTGCACTAGCTTCAATAATGGGTTTTCCTTCTTTGATGTCAAAAATCATCGGTTTTTCGCAGTAAACGTGTTTCCCTTTTTTCAGAGCATCGATGGTGATGCGTGCATGCCATACATCAGTTGTGGCTATAATTACAGCATCGATATCTTCTCTGTCTAAAAGATCTTTATAATTAGTAGTCGTGAATAAGTTTTTACCAAAACGTTCTTTGGCATTTACCAATCGACCTGTATACAAGTCACAAATTCCAGCGAGTTCCACACCAGGAACTCTAAGCGCGGTATCAAGATCAAAATGACCTTGAACTCCATAACCAATGACACCTAGTCTGATGGTATCTAGTGAGCTGAACTTTTTATCGTATCTGAGAATTCGTTCTTCTGCTCTGGCTTTTGCAGTAGTAGTGGCTATGGGGTTGATTAATGTAACTAAGCCAGTTGCGCCTATTTGTGTTAAAAACCGACGTCTGGAAGATTTATCGCTTGAGTTCATCTGTTGTTAGAGGGTGTTTGTTAATGTGTTTGTTTTACACGATGAAAATAGCAATAATATGTGAAGTCTCCTAATGCAATGTATTGAGACTATTTATAGCTTCCAACAAGAGCTTTTGTTTGAATCGATGAGGTTTCGGCGTGTTAAAAGACCTTTTAATTGTTATTTAGTTTTTTGATGAGTATTACTTCATCTTCTCTATAAGGGGTACCGTCTTTTCTAAAGATATCGTGAAACCATTCATCTGGTTCAGCACCTGAAGGAATTGGTGTATCCCATTGATAAATCGTATTTGATTTACCAGAAACTAATCCCCAATTAATTGCTCCTACACCTTCTGCTTTGAGCATTGGCATAATATTGGAAAAGCGACTGTTTCGAGTTCTTGCCATATATTCAGTACATACTAAAGGTCTTCCGTGTGTTTTGAGCAGGTTGATAATTTTAAGGTGATCCTCTGTATCTCCGTAGTGATGATAAGAGATGATATCTGAATTTAATGCTTGAATCTCATTGACTTCTTGATAGTTTTTACTCCACTGCCAAATTCCTGCAGTAAGGGGTTGACTTGGGTTAACTTCCCTTGCCCATTGAAACACTTTCGAGAGAAGGGGTACAGAAGCACTAAATTTTCCGGAGTTTCCAGGTTCGTTATAGAGATCCCACATGATGATTCGATCATCCTTAGCAAAAGTTCTAATTAGATCTTTTACATAGATTTAGATTTATGTAAAATTTGATTAATACTTATCTGCTGGATCACCAGGATCTTGAACCCAACCAGAATTGTGAATTCCAGGTCTTGG
>DAIRFL010000054.1:0-9899 GCA_036795105.1 Flavobacteriaceae bacterium
TGATATAACCGAGTACATATAACAATAAAAAGAGTGAAATAGTTGAGTATATGATAATTAAGTTGTGATTTGAAAGGTAAATCAACAATAGGGACCCAAGGGTCAAAATCCAGGAATTGAAGCTCAAAATGCTTATTTTGGAAAATAACAGACGTTTGATAAGTTGATTTTCAAACACTTCAGCGAGAATTTGTTGGGCTAAAGACTTCAAGAGGAGGTATGCTGCTATGTAAAAGGCGATATAGGTATAGGAGAGCTCGAACACAAATTCTAATGAGGGTACTAAGTCAGGAAGCACTAGATATACAAACAAACTTATATTGAGCCAAGCGGTGATACTCATCGAAAGTGAAAAGGGATGCGAAAACATTTTTCCTTTGTGAAAACTCAACTGGTATTTTTGATTGACAAGTACGTATTTAAATTGACTGTAGACTTGTGGGTACAAATATTTAGACCAACTTAATAGCATTAATGAGCCTACAATTAGTAGGGCCATCCAGTCTTCTTGAAAAATAGTTCTAATGTTTGTTTCCACCTTTGAGCTTGTCGGTATCTAAGTTTGGTTCAATTGGTATCAAAAATAACAAATTAATATGCTCTTGAGCACTTCTTCTGCTGCCTAATTGCTATTTTTGTACAAATTAAATTTATGTCCAATCGTCTGGTAATCATACCTACTTACAATGAAAAGGAGAACGTTGAAGCTATTATAAGAGCGGTCTTTTCTTTAAAGAAGCCCTTTTCGGTTCTAGTCGTTGACGATAATTCACCAGATGGGACTCATGCAATTGTCAGAAATCTTCAGCAAGAATTTCCAGACAAACTCTATTTAGAGGTCAGGGAACAAAAAGAAGGATTAGGTAAAGCCTATATTCACGGTTTTAAGTGGGCACTTGCTAGAACTTTTGACCATATCTTTGAAATGGATGCTGATTTTTCACACAATCCAGAGGATCTGATCCGCTTGGATAAGGCCTGTGAATTGGGGGCTGATTTAGCGATAGGTTCTAGGTATGTCAGAGGAATTAATGTGGTTAACTGGCCGCTAAAACGAGTTTTATTATCGCTTGGAGCTTCTGTGTACGTCAAAATCATTACAGGCATGAGAGTTCAAGATCCAACGGCTGGTTTTGTGTGTTATCACAGAAGGGTTTTAGAGGCAATCGATTTGGATCAGGTCAAATTTGTGGGTTATGCCTTTCAAATTGAAATGAAATTTAAGGCCTATAAGAAGAAATTTAAGATCAAAGAAGTCTCTATCGTATTTAAGGATCGAGAGAAGGGATACTCCAAAATGTCTTCATCAATTATTAAAGAAGGGATTTGGGGAGTGATTAAGTTAAAATTCAACAGTATATTTAACAAAAAGAATTTTTAATGGAAGCGTATTTACTCAAGAATGGAATACTAGTAAACGAGGGAACTATTAGAGAGGCTGATCTATTGATCAAGGCTGGACGAATAGAAAAGATCGGAAGGGATTTGAGTTCTGATACTGCTGAGGTGATCGATCTCAATGGTTCGTATGTGTTTCCAGGAGTAATTGATGATCAGGTACATTTTAGAGAACCTGGACTCACTCATAAAGGAGATATCGCTTCTGAAAGTAGAGCAGCTCTTGCTGGAGGTATTACCTCTTTTATGGAACAACCCAATACCAATCCTCAGACAGTAACTATTGATCGTTTGGAGGAAAAAATGGCGATGGGTGCTGCTCATTCTTATGCCAACTACTCCTTTTTGTTTGGAGGCACTAATGACAATTTAGAGGAACTGAAGCGATTGGATCCAAAAGCCACCTCTGGTGTGAAGCTCTTTTTAGGATCTTCCACTGGAAATATGCTGGTCGATGACGAGAAAGTGATCGAAGAAATATTTAAGGCGACTCCACTAGTGATATCAGCTCACTGTGAAGACGAGGGAACCATTCGCAGCAATCTCGAAGCTGCCAAGGAGCAGTACGGAGAAGCAATTCCTTTTGAAATGCATCCTAAGATTAGATCAGCAGAGGCCTGTTACCTCTCTTCTTCAAAGGCGATTGGACTTGCAAAGCAAACAGGAGCTCGACTACATGTATTTCACTTATCGACGGCTATTGAAACGGACTTGTTTAGAAATGACCTCCCACTTGCAGAAAAGAAGATTACCGCTGAAGTATGCCTACATCACCTTTGGTTTAGCGATGAGGATTATAGAGAGAAGGGAAGTTTGATCAAATGGAACCCCGCAGTTAAATCAGCTGAAGATCGCGAAGGATTGTGGAAGGCTCTTCTAGATGATCGTATCGATATTATCGCAACTGATCACGCTCCTCATACACTTGAAGAAAAACAAAATCAGTATCTCAATGCACCTTCTGGAGGTCCCTTGGTTCAACACTCACTGGTAGGAATGATGGAAAAATTTGATCAGGGAATCATTTCATTGGAGCAAATAGTTCAAAAAATGTGTCACAACCCTGCCGTTCTTTTTGATATCACAGATAGAGGATATCTCAGAGAAGGATATTTTGCAGATATTGCAGTAATTGCTCCTCATTCTAAATGGACGGTTAGCAAAGACAATATCGCTTATAAGTGCGGATGGTCTCCCTTTGAAGGAGTTGAGTTTTCAAATAGAGTGACCCATACCTTTGTCAATGGACATTTGGGATATCACTTAGGAGCGTTTTCCAAACGCAGAAATGCTAAAAGATTAGAGTTTAATAGATGATAAGGATTCTGCTCATAGGTTTGTGTTTTTCGGTTGTAAGCTGTTCTACTCCAGCAGTGGAAGAGCCCAACCCTCTTATTGACCAGGATCAAATGGTGTCCATATTATACGATTTGTCGATACTCAATGCAATTTCTGATTCTCAGAAAGACTACTTAAAACAACGGTCTATAGTTCCCATTGAAACGGTCTATAGTTGGTATGGAATTGATAGCTTAAGCTTTGCACAAAACGATGTTTACTACGCTTCTAAGCCTAAAGTCTACAGAGAAATTTACAAAAGAGTCAATGATAGCTTAGAAATAAACAAGGAATTTTTCGATGAAAAAGTGCGTCAGGAACTCTTAAAGAGAAAGGATTCTGTAGATAATTCAAGAAAATTAAAGGAAGTTGAATCTGAGAAGTCAAATTTTAAAGCACCACCGAAACGACCACCGATGCGATCTAACTAATATTAAAGTATATTTAGCGATAACTTAAACTGCCAATCGAATGAAAATTGCTGTTGTAGGCCCTATACCAAGAGATACCATTATCACTCACAAAGATGAGACTATTTATAAGTACGGATGTGTAAGTCACCCCAGTATTGCTTTGAGTAAACTCATTGAAGAAAATGGAGAAGTGATTCCTGTTGCTCATGTACACCAATCGGATTACCAGGCTACCTTGGAGGTTTTTGCTCCTTATAGCAATATCAATACCAATTTTATATCTGATGCTTATGACCAAGGAACGGTGGTCGAATTGAATTTTATCGATCAAAACAATCGAATTGAAAAGCAACAGAGCAATATGCATCCTATAGAGCCAAAGGATATTGAGTCAATTGATGCAGAAGTGTTTGTCTGTGTGCCTATCACGGACTACGAAGTTCCTAAACACACTCTCAAAGCAATGAAGGCTAAGGGAAGTAAGGTGATTTTTGATGCTCATGGCCCTACCTCTTATGTAGATGATCAAGGGAACAGGCATCGATGTCATTGGGAAGATATGGAGCAGTGGCTTCCCTATATCGATGTGCTTAAAATGAATTTAGAAGAATCACTCTACTGTCATTTCGATTCATCCGCTCCAATTGATTACGATTCTGAGGATCGATCTCACTTAGACGACTTTGCACAAAAGGTACTGTCTCATGGAGTTGAATATCTCTATGTGACATTGGACTCAGACGGGTGTAATCTCTATGAAAAGCAAAAGGACGGATCTATTAAAACGACCTTTATCCCTTCCTACGAGGTTCAAGACGTCATCGACACCACCGGATGTGGAGACTCTTTTGCCGGTGGACTTGCCTTTGGTTTTGCTGCAGCATCAGACCCCGTTATTGCAGGTCAATACGCCAATATTTTAGGGGCGATGCGCACTCAAGGAAAAACTTTTGAGGTTTTTAAATCTAAAAGTGATACCGATCAAATGATCGCTGATTACTACAATAGTTAATTATGGAACATCTCATTGTTTTAATGGGGGTGAGTGGCTGTGGCAAGACTTCTGTGGGGACTGCTTTAGCTGAATTAAATTCCCTTCCTTTTTTCGATGCAGATGATTACCACCCCCAGTCAAATAAACAAAAGATGCAGTCGGGTATTCCCTTAGAGGACCAGGATCGCATTCCTTGGTTGGAGCGATTAAACCAACTGATGAAATCTCATAAGGATAGCGGTATGGTTCTAGCTTGTTCTGCATTAAAACAATCCTATAGAGTATTGCTTTCTAAAGACATTCAAATCAAATGGGTATATTTAAGGGGAGATTTTGAATTGATCTACAGACGAATGGCAGATCGAAAGGATCACTTTATGCCGGAGCGCTTATTGCAATCGCAATTTGATATCTTAGAAGAACCAAAAGAAGCAGTAGTGGTAGACATCGATCAATCAGTCGAATCCATCGTTTTAGAAATACAAGAGCAACTATGAAATCAGAAATTGGTCTAATTGGACTAGGAGTGATGGGAACATCACTTGCGAGAAATATCGCTAGAAATAAGTATTCGATTTCACTTTACAACCGCTATGTAAAAGGGAGTGAAGAAGCTGTGGCCAAAAAGAAAATAGAGCAGTATCGAGAATTAGAATCTGCTAAGGGATTTGAAGATATTGAGGCCTTTGTCGATTCTCTTCAACAGCCTCGAAAAATCATCCTTATGCTAACAGCTGGAGTAGCTGTAGATGAGCTTATTGACCAGCTTGTTCCACATATGGATCAGGGAGATTTAATTATCGATGCAGGAAACTCTCATTATAGAGATAGTCAGAGAAGATACGACCAACTGGAACACAAGGGCTTTCACTTCATTGGTCTTGGGGTCTCTGGAGGGGAAGAAGGCGCTTTAAAGGGTCCCTCACTCATGCCTGGAGGATCAAAAGAGGCCTATGATCTAGTGGAAGGACTATTTTGTTCTATTGCTGCAAAAACCAAAGATAATAAAGCTACTTCAGCATATGTGGGTAGTGGAGGAGCAGGCCATTTTGTAAAAATGGTTCACAACGGAATTGAATACGCTGAAATGCAGCTTATCGCTGAATTTTTTCAGATTATGAAGCTTGCACTCGAGATGGATCATCAGCAAATTGCCTCTGTTTTTGAACAGTGGAACCAAGGAGATTTAAAGAGTTACCTCCTAGAAATCACTATTGACATCCTAAGAGCTAAAGACCAAGAGGGTTATTTACTCGATCGCATCCAAGACAAAGCAGCGCATAAGGGAACCGGAGCCTGGTCATTAGTTGCTGCTGCTGAATTAGGACAGGCCGCTACGATGATTGCTTCGGCACTCTTTAGTCGATATACTTCTTCTAAGAAAAGGTATCGTACAAAGCTATCACAGCTGTATTCAAATCCATCAAAAAAAGTGGATCTCTCAGTAGCGGATTTAAAGGCGACCTATCGCTTTGCTCGTATTGTAAATCACCATCAGGGATTTTCACTGATTCACGTGGCCTCTAAGAAGAATCACTGGGAGATCGATTTAGGAGTAGTGTGCAAACTTTGGACAGAGGGATGTATTATCAAATCAGATCTTTTAGATCAATTGTATGAGGTCCTCAATCAAAACTTATTACCCCTATCGGATTCCTCAATTGCTGAACAGATCAATAGTGATCGATCGAGAATTGAACAGCTATTGTCCAGGTTGATTTCAACAGCAGTTCCTGTATTCAGTATTTCTAATGCCTATGAGTTTTTTAAACAGCTAACCCAAGAACAGTCTGGAGCTAATTTAATTCAAGCTCAAAGAGATTATTTTGGAGCTCATGGGGTTCAGCTCCTAGGAGATGATTCAGATGAACTTCACCACTTAAATTGGAACAATTAATATGATAACTACCCTACTTATAGCTCTTGTACTCGGAATTTCAGTTTTACTGTTTTTAATATTAAAACTAAAAATACCAGCCTTTATAGCACTTCTTATAGCGACTCTTGTCATTGGAATTGTAGCTGGTTTAGATGCTGCAAGTATCTTCGACACCATACAAAGGGGGATGGGTGGGACCCTTGGTTATGTTGCTACGATCGTAGGATTGGGAGCCATGTTTGGTTCTATTTTGGAACTCACAGGATCTGCACAAGCAATAGCAGACTTTATGTTAAAGCGCTTTGGTGTCGACAAGGCACCATGGACCCTGCTTTTTAGTGGGTTTTTTATAGCCATTCCCGTCTTTTTTGATGTGGCATTTATTCTTTTAATTCCTGTGATCTACGCTCTTCAACAGCGTACTAAAAAATCACTTTTGTTGTACGCAATTCCACTATTAGCTGGATTAGCAGTGACCCATGCCTTTATTCCACCTACTCCTGGACCTGTTGCAGTTGCCGATATCTTAGGGGCAGATTTAGGACTGGTCATTCTAATGGGTTTTTTGGTTGGATTACCTTCAGCAATTGTCGCTGGGGTATTCTTTGGACGTTATATCGCTAAAAAAATTCATGTGGAAGCTCCTTCTTTTGGGGGAACCGACCAAGCCCATAAGCAGCTTCCACCTATAGGGATTGTATTTGCTGTTGTCTTAGTTCCCATCGTACTCATTGTTCTTAGAGCACTGATCGAATCTGAAGTGATTTTAGATAAAAGTATTGGTTTGGGTAAGTTTATGAGTTTTGTTGGACATCCCTTTGCTGCGCTAATTGTCGCTAATCTGTTAGCCTGGTACCTACTTGGAATTCGTTGGGGATATCACAAAACAGAACTCTTTAAAGTAGCTTCAAAATCTATGGAGCCTGCAGGAACAATTATCTTACTGACAGGTGCAGGAGGAGTGCTCAAACAGATGTTAGTGGATACCAGTATTGGAAGTTTGATTGCAGAGAGCTTTGTGCATCTCGAGAGTTCGATCTATCTCATAGCATTCATTATTGCAGTGCTAATAAGAATCTTACAAGGGTCTTCGACAGTAGCCATGATTACTGCTGCTGGATTAGTAGCGCCCTTAGTCTTAGAGGGGCCTTATTCTGCTTTTTCTCTAGCCCTCTTAGTGGTGGCAATAGCATCAGGTGCTTCGACCTTTTCTCATGTCAATGATTCTGGATTTTGGTTAGTGAGTCAGTATTTGGGAATAGATGAAAAACAAACCTATAAATCGTGGACCATGATGACGACTATTTTATCGCTGGTGGGGATTTCTGTGGTGATGTTAATTTCACTCTTTGTCTGAAGTCTTTATCTGAACCATCAAGGCGATAATTCCTATTGCAATTGCAAGGGACCCCAAACTCAAGCCGAGGTTAAAATCAATGCTCACTAATTGAGTTGAGCGAATTAGTAAAAGTACTTCCGTGACGAAAAATCCTGTTAAAAAAAGTACTAGAGCCTTCTTGATTGAACCGAAATAGCCTCTTTTGTACGCAAACCACAACAAACTTAGACTGACCACACCTATAAAATTCATATGTATATAGGCGATAATTAGATCTTTGTGTTGGTGTAATAGATCAGAAAGCCAAGGAAGGCCTAAACTAATTAGTCCAATGGATTTTAGAATTAAAAGCCCACTAATTATTGTTAAAAGGAATCGTTCTATCGGTTGAAGTAGGCTGAGGTGTTGACGAATTATTCGATAGGGATGGAGCAGTGCCCACAACAGAAAAATTCCTCCAAGAGCCGTTAAAAAGTGCATATACAGAGGAGGATGTGTCCAGAGGACATTGGCGCAAAAGCTGAGTATTACTCCAAGGTGTAGAAGCCTATAGACTCGGTTGACGCTCTTTGAAGAGCAGTTGATATTCTCGGTTTCCAGGAGCGCATAAAAAAGCCCAAATAGCCCAAAAAGCATCCAGCCGTTATACTGAAAGTGAAGGTAGAAATACACAGAGAGTTGATACCAAATAGTCTCCTTACCACCTACGGCCATAATAAGCCCTAAAGCCCATGGGCCGATACTTGAGATCGCTAAATAGTAGAGACCAGATTTGATAAACTTAAAACTTGTAGATTGTATTGCAAAGTCGTTTTTAGATTTTAAGATCCAGTAGAGCAACAGATATGAGACCACTAAAAACAGAGTTGAAAATACAATGGACCACAGTGCATAACCTTGAATTGGAAATGAGAGCATCATTCCAATGATACTGACAATGGAGGTCTTGTAGAGTATTTTGTAGAAAGGGCTGTTTAAGTAGTTGGTATAGCGTTCAACAATCAGGCCTGATAAAAACAAATACACCCACCCTATTAATGCAATATGAGAGTGAGTGTGGAGTATGAATTTGTAATTTGCCCAACTTGGAAGTAAGGGGAAGGCTCTTAAATAGCTTCCCAAGAGTGCAGCAATCCCAAAAAAGAGCAGGGAGGTTTTTAATTGCTTGCTTATTTGAAACATCACTGCTATTAAAAATCTTTTTTCTTAGAGATATATACGATTCTCCAAATCGGTAAAGCAGTCCAAAGCGCCAGACATAATAGGGCTATAAAAAAGCCCTTATTGGTTCCAAAAAAGGATTTGAATACGGCCCCAGTATAACCTAAAAGGGCTGAAATATCCAATTTTAAGAGGATGAGTGTTCTAGACAAATCCACTGGATTGGCCATAGTAGCAATCAGTGAAAAGGTGTCGAGGGGGTAGGCTTGAAATAAGATGAGTGACATTAAAAAGAAGCCGTCATAGATCACCGCTAAGATGAGCCATGAGAGGATTGCATATCCAAAACCTTTGATTTTATTTTCATTGCTCAAGGCGATATTAAACGCTATGGCAGTAAAAATTAGTGTTAAAAATGCTCCGGTAACTAAGAGTAACCCAAAGTCCCAGATGGCATCAGATTTAAAGAGACCATAGAGCGCAAAGGGGATCCCCAGGCCTAAAACGAGACTCATACTCAAAGAACCTGCAACCCCTAGGTACTGGCCTAAGAAAATAGAGGATCTCTTTAAGGGTTGTGCCAATAAAAGTTCAGTGAATTCTTTGGAATTATAGTAGTACATCACCCCAAAAATAGTCCCGATTAATGGCACTAATACAATGATGATATTCATCAGTGTGATCACTGCTTTAGAGAGGTCGTTGTTTAAAAAAAGCAGCACAAATCCAAGGAGTAGGTAAAATAAAAAATACACATAGCTCCAACGGGAACGCATCAGGTCGAAAAAAGAATATTTTAATATTTTAAGCATGGCTTGTCTCTGGAATTAAAGCAGCTACTGCGTGTTCTACATTATCTTGCTTGGTCTCTTTGAGCAATTCTTGAATACTACCTTGGAAGTAGATCTTACCCTCTAAGAGGTAGACAATACTGTCGGAAATTTCCTCTACAAATTGCATGATGTGAGTGGTAATCAAAATGGTTTTTCCAGCCTTCTTTTCTCTGATGATCAGTTCTTTTAGTTTGATGAGTGCTGCTGGGTCTAGTCCGGTAGTAGGTTCATCGAGAATAATAAGAGGACTGTCACTCATAAAGCAAATGAGAATATTTACTTTTTGTTTGGTTCCACCTGATAAGTTGGCTAGTTTTTTATCTAAAAAGGGATCTAATCCAAAGGTTTTAATAAGTTCTGTTTCGTCACAGGCTTTATTTCTAAGGTCTTTAATCATTTTGATGAGTTCTAAGACCTTTAGGTTTCCTGGAAAATTTGCTATTTGAGGTAGGTAATTGATATTCAACCGATAGTTCCAATCGTTTTTGATGGATTTTTGATCGATTTCAATAGTTCCCTTATTGGGCACCACCATACCTAAGAT
>DAIRFL010000295.1:0-1553 GCA_036795105.1 Flavobacteriaceae bacterium
CCTATATACAATGTGGTCAACTCATCGATGTTGCCAAAGAAAAAACCTTTAGTGAACGAACGGTTGTTGTCGAAGGTAAAAAAGTTGTAGAAATTGTAAAAGGCTATGTGTCTGGCGGGGATGAAGATCAACTGATCGACTTAAAAAACAAGGTGGTTATGCCTGGGTTTATCGATATGCACGTTCATATCGAGCACGAGTCCAATCCAAAGACTTATATGAATCGTTTTACCGACAACCCAGCCGATGAGGCTTTCGAATCGACTATTTACGCAAAGAGAACCTTACTTGCAGGATTTACTTCTGTAAGAGATTTAGGTGGATCAGGGGTGAATATAGCTATGAGAAAAGCAATCGCCAAAGGATTTATAGTAGGACCTCGAATTTTTACAGCAGGTAAATCTATTGCGACCACGGGGGGACATGCCGACCCCACCAATGGTGTTCGAGCTGACCTTATGGGAGACCCAGGGCCCAAAGAAGGAGTAGTGAATTCTCCAGCTGATGCTCGAAAAGCGGTAAGACAGCGTTATAAGGATGGATCAGATGTAATCAAAATCACCGCTACTGGTGGAGTGTTATCCATGGCCAAAAATGGACAAAACCCTCAGTTCACCATAGAGGAATTAAAAGCCATCGTCGCAACGGCAAAGGATTACAATATGCTTACTGCAGCCCATGCTCATGGTGACGCAGGTGCGCGTAGAGCTGTTTTAGCGGGAATAAAAACAATTGAACACGGAACCCTTATCAGCGAAGAAACCATGAAGTTGATGAAAGAACACAACACTTATTATGTTCCGACTATATCTGCTGGAAATGCAGCCTATGAAAACGCAAAAATACCTGGTTATTTTCCCGATATCATCGTGCCAAAAGCATTGGAAATTGGTCCTAAAAGTCAATCTAATTTTGCAAAGGCATATAAGCTAGGCGTACCTATAGTTTTTGGAACGGATGCAGGTGTTTCTCCACATGGAGCTAATGCAAAGGAATTCAGATTTATGAATGAGGCTGGAATGCCTCTGATGGAAGCTTTGCATTCAGCTACTGTAGTACCAGCTATGCTATTGGGAAGATCAGATGATCTCGGACAGATTAAAGAGGGTTTTTTGGCGGATATCATTGCAGTTGATGTGCATCCAGAAGAGGATGTTCGCACTTTAGAAGATGTTTCTTTTGTGATGAAGGAAGGCCTTGTTTACAAACGCGATCACAAAGAAGTTATAGTTATAAACTAATGGACAAAAAGCTCGATCTAAAAAGATTGATTTCACAGGTCGATAAGGAATCGACAAAAAGGCAAGTTTTTGTTCAATTGCTCAAAGATTTTAATCGAGCAGGAGTGAGCTTAGGAGTAGATGAAAAATCAAGTACAGAGCAATGGGTCTATGAACTGATTACAGTTTTGAATGATTTGAATAAAAACAATAGTACCCAGCTTGAACAATTACTGTATTTAATTGATCTGCCTCAAGAATACTACACTAAAACTCAGGAGCTTCAAAATGAAGAATTTGGTATATTTTTTGCACAATTACTTCTGATGAGAA
>DAIRFL010000296.1:0-1545 GCA_036795105.1 Flavobacteriaceae bacterium
ATATTGTTTTTAGTAAAATGTTATATCAATTAGCTTACATAAAATTTTTTGAAAGTATTCATCCTATTTCGGAAGAAGCAAAAGATTTCCTTAGAAAAAATATTCAATTAAGACAGTATAAAAAAGGGGATTCGATTGTCAAAGAAGGTGAGATTATGAACGATCTCATGCTGATAAGGGAGGGGATGATACGCAGTTATTTAAACTACCGACAAAACGAGGTTACCACCTGGGTCAATTGGGAAGGTGAATTAGTGACTTCTGTTTCTAGTTTTTTTGACAAGTCTCCATCATTAAAATCATTAGACTGTATTGAAAGCACAGTAGTAGAAGTGATGAATTATGAGCAGTTTCGCGAACTCATTGAATCATTTCCTGAAATGCAGAAAATCCACAATTTTATAATTGAAAAACAACTTTCAAATTTTGAATTAAGAGTCTTTATGTCAAGGATCCCAAATTCTAGGGATCGATATGATTATTTTTTACAGCATTATCCAGATGAATATATCGAGCGAATACCCAAAAAAGTGTTTGCTTCCTTACTCGCAATTAGGCCTGAAACGCTCAGTAGGATTGTTGCTGAAAAACTCCAGTGAATTCAAGGGTTGACTTAAGTCAATTATTTGAAAATTAATTCGTTAATTTTAAAATAATACATAAATATCTCATATTTTTGGCTTATCCTAAATTACTGGGAGTTTGTGAATTATATGAGTACCAAAACCAGCCAAATAACTAACTATTTGACAATGAGACTGTTGTGTCTTGTTGTTTTGTTGTTTGGGTCTTCTAATTTGGTTTTTGGGCAGAACCCATACAAAACTTTTAATGCTACGGGGACAGGTAGAAGTCCTGGATCTTCAGCTGATGTTACTGATGGTGGATTAACAGGATCAGTTTCATATTCATCAGGTATATATACTTGGACGGTACCTAGTACTGGAAATTATCAATTAGAAGTTGCAGGAGCTGCAGGAGGTAGTAATATAAAAGCATCAAGAACGGGAGGTAGTGGTGCATATTTAAAATCTTCTCTGGAGCTTACAGCTGGAACTCAAATTAAAATTGTTGTTGGTCAAAAAGGAATAGATAACAGTAATACTTCATTGACATATACTGGAGGAGCTGGAGGTGGTGGAACATTTATTTATAAGAGCGACAATACTCCATTGTTAGTTGCAGGGGGAGGAGGAGGAGCTCCTTCTTCAATATCTAATTTAGATTCTTCTATATCTGATGCACACGGAAAGTACGATACTACTAGTGGGACAACTATAAATCTAAACTCCACATTAAAAGCTCTTGGAGGGGTCAATGGCTTAGGTGGAGGTACTAGTTCTAGAGAAGTTTTAATCGGAGCACCTGGTGCTGGTTTCTTAGGAGATGGATCAACAGCAAATGGAGGTCAGGGATTATCAAAACCTTCTTGGAATGGGGGTCACATGGCTAATTATGATGACCATAATTTTGATGGAGGATTTGGTGGAGGAGGAGCAGCAGGGAATGGAGATGGAAATTCTAGTTATTCTAATTATATTTGGT
>DAIRFL010000297.1:0-1543 GCA_036795105.1 Flavobacteriaceae bacterium
ATCCTATGTTGAGAAAAATACAGGTGCCGCACAAAAAGCAATGGAACGCATTGACGAATTTTTTTCATAACAGATTTTAAATTTGTTTTTTAGTATCTTCATCCGCCAAACAACTAAACTTATAGACGGATGAACAAAATCACCAAACTTTCACTAGTAGCTGCTCTTGCAGGATTTTTATTTGGATTTGATACTGTTGTAATTTCAGGAGCAGAGGGACAACTACAAGAATTGTGGAATTCTAGTGATGGATTTCACGGAGCAGTTGTTATGGGAATGGCCCTATGGGGAACAGTAATTGGAGCTCTATTTGGGGGTTATCCAACCAATAAGTTTGGCAGAAAGAAAACGCTTTTGTGGATCGGTATCTTCTACACTCTTTCTGCGGTGGGTTCTGCCCTTGCAAATGACCCAATTGTATTTGCAGTCTTTCGATTTATCGGAGGTCTAGGAGTCGGAGCTTCGACCATAGCTGCTCCTGCCTACATCTCAGAAATTGCTCCTGCAAAAGACAGAGGTCGTTTGGTTGGAATGTATCAATTCAATATTGTATTTGGAATACTAATTGCCTACCTATCTAACTTTTTACTTGCTGGGAATTTTGGAGAAAACGATTGGAGATGGATGATGGGTACTGAAGCACTACCTGCTTTAATTTACACCATCATGGTTATAAAAATTCCATTTTCACCGAGATGGTTGGTTTCTAAAAACAGAAATGAGGAAGCGAAAGAAGTTCTATATGAACTGAATTCAGATGTGAGTATTGAAGTCTTGATTTCAGATCACAAGAAAGATCAAAACACTGAATCTCAATCGGAGTCTGTGCTTTCTAAAAAGTATCGTTTTCCATTATTACTGGCTGTATTGTTAGCTTTTTTCAATCAATTTTCTGGGATTAATGCCTTCTTGTACTATGCACCAAGAATTTTCGAATCAGCTGGTCTAGGACAAAGCACTGCGCTACTTAGCAGTATTGGTATTGGAGTAACCAACCTCGTATTTACACTCATAGGAATTAATCTCATCGATCGATTGGGAAGAAAAACCTTGATGTATTGGGGATCCTTTGGCTATATCGTTTCACTAAGTCTTGTAGCCTGTGCCTTCCAATTTAACTGGGGTGGTTTAGCTGTACCAGGATTCTTGTTTTTGTTTATAGCCTCTCATGCCATCGGTCAAGGTACCGTTATATGGGTGTACATCTCTGAGGTATTTCCAAATCACCTTCGAAGTCAAGGGCAATCCTTTGGGGTATCTACTCACTGGGTTCTAGCAGCGATTATTCCATCACTTGTACCTATTCTATTTTCATCAATAGGAACGGCTCCAGTCTTCGGATTCTTTGCCATTATGATGGTGCTTCAATTAGCTTTTGTGCGCTATATGATGCCTGAAACAAAAGGAGTTGATTTAGAATCACTATCGAAGAGTTTGACTAACAAATAATTAAACAAAAAATAGAATCAGAGCCTGAGTTCTGATTTTATTTTGTAAGTTTGTTAACCAAATGGTTAAACTATTTAGTTAAAATGGCAAAACA
>DAIRFL010000298.1:0-1543 GCA_036795105.1 Flavobacteriaceae bacterium
TTAAAGTAAACATATGAATCTTCACGAATATCAAGGAAAAGAAATTTTAGCAAGCTTTGGTGTTGGCGTACAACGCGGAATTGTTGCCGAGACTCCAGAAGAAGCTGTTGCTGCAGCAAAACGCTTAACTGAGGAAACTGGTACTGGTTGGCATGTGATTAAAGCACAGGTTCACGCTGGTGGTAGGGGAAAAGGTGGCGGAGTTAAACTCGCTAAAAATTTAGATGAGGTTCAATCAATCGCATCTGATATTATCGGAATGAACTTAATTACTCCACAAACTTCAGCAGAGGGTAAGAAAGTACACCAAGTATTAGTAGCTGAGGATGTGTATTATCCCGGTGATAGTGAAACTTCTGAGTTTTATGTGTCGGTTCTTTTAAATAGAGCTACTGGTAGAAATATGATTATGTATTCTACTGAAGGTGGTATGGACATTGAAGCAGTAGCTGAAAAAACGCCTCATTTAATATATACAGAAGAAGTTGATCCATCTGTTGGACTAATGCCTTTTCAGGCTCGAAAGATCGCCTTTAATTTAGGTCTTAGTGGTCAGGCTTTTAAAGGAATGACCAAATTCATCGCTTCTTTGTACAAGGCCTATGTTGAAAGTGATTCTTCACTTTTTGAAATCAACCCAGTACTCAAAACATCTGATGATAAAATCTTAGCGGTTGATGCGAAGGTAGTTTTAGACGATAACGCTCTTTACAGAAGACCTGCATACGCTGAAATGAGAGATACTAGAGAAGAAAATCCTGTTGAAGTAGAAGCTAAAGAAGTAGGATTAAACTACGTTGACTTAGATGGAAACGTTGGATGTATGGTTAACGGAGCAGGTCTTGCGATGGCTACCATGGATTTAATCAAGATGGCTGGTGGAGAACCTGCTAACTTCCTTGATGTAGGTGGTACTGCAGATGCTAAGCGTGTTGAGCAAGCATTTAGATTAATCTTAAGAGATGAAAACGTTCAGGCAATTCTCATCAATATCTTTGGAGGAATTGTTCGCTGTGATCGAGTTGCACAAGGGGTAGTTGATGCCTACACCAATATGGGAGATGAAATTAAAGTTCCTATCATTGTTAGACTTCAAGGTACCAATGCAGTTGAGGCTAAAGAGATCCTCGATCAATCTGGACTAGCAGTTCACTCAGCAGTTCAATTCCAAGAAGCTGCAGATAAAGTAAAAGAGGTATTAGCTTAAAGAGTTAATTACTAAAAAATAGAACTAAGCCGATGTTATTCATCGGCTTTTTTTGTGATTTAAACTTAAATAGAAATTTATATTCAAAAGTATCGATACATTGTTTTAAATAATATGTAATTAATTAGTTACATTTGTAAAGATTGATGTGTGCGTTTGATTGAAATTACAGAAGAGTGTTGTGTATTTATTCATAAACAAGACGAAAGAACAATTGATAAATTTTATCAATTAATAGAGTTAATACGTACTATGAGAGTAGTTAATTCATTGTTTGTCAAGAAGTTGAAAGAAACTAAATTTTATGAGTTAAGATTAAAAGTAACTAAT
The DNA here is from genome assembly GCA_036795105.1 of Flavobacteriaceae bacterium. GTDB lineage: Bacteria > Bacteroidota > Bacteroidia > Flavobacteriales > Flavobacteriaceae > MAG-120531. The sequence goes on from DAIRFL010000298.1 coordinate 1,538, forward strand.
GAATAT
>DAIRFL010000055.1:0-9804 GCA_036795105.1 Flavobacteriaceae bacterium
AATAATTCATAATCCTCTGAACAACAATACTGTCTAAACCATAGACCTTGTAGAGTTCATTCATCGATTTAAATCCACCTAAAGAAGTTCTATAAGATACAATCCGCTTGGAATAAACGGCTCCTATTCCATAAATCTTTTTTAGCTCTTCTGCAGTCGCAGTATTAATGTCTTTCTTGTCTGACACCTTTTTAACTTCAGACTCAAACTTCTTTTTGGAGGGAAAGATTAAAAAGGGTTTTATCTGATTAATCAACGAATCGTTTATTCCACTGATCTCTTGAAATTCACTCAAATTATAGAAATAATTACGAGAGGATCTATAGGATTCTATTCGCTGTAGCTGATCAGAACTAATCCCCAACACATATGCCCTATAGTCATTGAGGTAATTCGCATTAAAGGGATTTAATTTAATCGTGTTTTGCTCTTCAACCGCTTTACTGATCAATGCTTCCGTTTCTACATCTACTAAAGAAGCTAGCTGAGACTGCTCATCGGAGGTTCTTTTCCAATAAACAGATTGAATAATCACTATGAGAAGCAGCAATAAAAAAACCCCTTTCCTACTGTTCTTAGAAGAAGCGGAAAGGGGTTTAAAAAAATTCAAAATAATTTATTTTTTCACAACTGCTTTTATAGCATCTGTGTATTTGCCTAACTCTTCTCTTACTTTTGGGAATAAGAAGAGAAGTCCTATCATATTCGGGAACACCAGTGCTAGAATCATCGCATCGGAGAATTTAATCACTGCATCAAGGGTTGCTGCTGCACCGATTACAACAAATAGAAGGAATAAAATTTTATATGCTGTATCTGCAGCCTTTCCTCTACCAAAGAGAAACTTCCATCCTTGAAGTCCGTAATAAGACCAAGAGATCATCGTAGAGAATGCAAATAGCACAATTGCAATAGTCAATACATATCTAAACCCAGGTATCACTGAATCATAAGCCATTGAAGTTAAGTCTACACCTCCAATTAAATCACCAGTTGCATTGAGTTTAACAGTTGAACCTATTGCGTTTCCATAATCAAAAGCTCCAGCATCAAGATTAAAGAAGATAATAACTAAAGCCGTCATTGTACAGATTACAACGGTATCGATAAATGGCTCTAAAAGTGCAACTACACCTTCACTCGCAGGATATTTGGTCTTAACAGCTGAGTGAGCAATAGCAGCAGAACCTGCTCCTGCTTCGTTAGAGAATGCAGCTCTTTGAAATCCTACAATGATTACCCCTACCAATCCACCAAGACCAGCCATTGGAGTAAATGCTCCTTCAAAAATTAATACAAAAGCAGTACCTATATATTCAATATTAGCAAAAATAATTACCAGCGAAGCTAATACGTAAATACCCGCCATAAATGGCACAATCTTTTCGGTTACACTTGCTATTTTTTTGATACCACCGATAATTACAATCCCAACTAATACAGCTAATACAATACCGATAATTACTCCTGTAGAACCTCCTGACAGGTTGAGCATTGTTGAAAGCTGAACTGCTGCTTGATTGGATTGGAAGGCATTACCTCCTCCAAAAGAAGCTCCTACGACTAGAATAGCAAAAACTATAGATAAGACCTTACCAATTGTAGTAAAGCCACGTTCTTTAAGTCCTCTTGAGAGGTAGTACATCGGCCCACCGTATACAACTCCATTAGCATCTACATCTCTATACTTTACACCGAGGGTACACTCTACGAATTTTGATGACATTCCCAACAATCCAACTACGATCATCCAAAAGGTTGCCCCTGGACCTCCCATGGCAATTGCTACTGCTACACCGGCTATATTACCGAGTCCAACAGTACCAGATACTGCTGTAGCCAAAGCTTGGAAGTGAGAAACCTCTCCTTCCTTTCCTTCGTCTTCAATGGTTCCTATTACGTCTCCATCTACAATATTCACTGCTGCATTTTCAGCCTCGTGATGGTCTACTTCATCGTATTTACCACGCACCGTCTGAATCGCCAATCCCATCTTAGTTACAGAAGGAAATTTAAAATAGATCGTAAATAAGGTAGCACCACCAATTAAAAGAATTAATACAATGGGAATTTCAACAAAACCTAAATTGACCTTCGTTAAAACCAATCCTTCCCACCATTCTGCAAAAGGCATAAAAGCATCGTTAACACGTTCGTCTAAACCTTTTTCTTGAGCTAGTGCCGCCAGAGGTGTGATAAAACTTAATAAAAAGAGGAGTTTGATTTTCATGATTGATTATTTGTTAGTTTGATAGTTTATTAATTAAGGCCCAATATATAAAAAAAAGACTGATTCAAAAGCGATCAGTCTATGAAGTTATCAATAGGTATTAAGACTATACCGATGGTTTAATATTGAACTTTTTATTCAGTGTTTCAATTTGTTCTGCTCTTCCCAAAACGATTATTTTTCCTTTGTATTCCAATTTGAGATCAGCATCAGGATTGATCAAATACTCCCCATTTGGAGATACATATCCAATAACAGAACATCCAAATTTTCTTCTCAAATCTAACTCGCGTAAGGTTTTGAGATCGTCTTCAGTTTCGATATACGACAAGTCCAATTCCTCAAGGTTCATGTTTTCACCTTGTGTAGCAAGCTTATCCATAAAGGTTATTAAATCAGGAGTCACTACCAATGAAGCCATTTGATCTCCTCCTATACGACTAGGCATAATTACTTTTGAAGCACCTGCTAATTCCAATTTTGAACAAGTGGTATATTCCTCTGCTCTTGCGATAATAAATAAATCAGGATTCAACTGTCGAGCACTGAGCACCAAAAACAAATTGGAAGCGTCGTCAGGCAAGGCAGCAATGAGGTATTTTGCTTTTTTAATACCAGCTTCTAACAACACCTGATCGTCTCCGGCATCTCCAGTTATAACCTGAATATCCTTAAAGTCGTATTTATCAATCTTCTCTGGATTGTTTTCAATGACCACAAACTCCCTGTGATACGATATTAAACGATCTGCAGCTTGAGACCCGTTTCTACCAAGTCCACAAACGATAACGTGACCGTTCATCTTGTCAATCTTTTTTTTCATGGCTCTTAATTTTAATGCTTCAATAGAGTTTCTACTCAACAAATACTCTACAACTGTCCTTGCAAAAAATGCAATTATAATAATACTCGCAATAATCAAAAATACAGTAAAGACCTTTGTAGTGTCATCCAGTGGGTGTACCTCTCTAAACCCAACAGTTGAGACTGTAATCACTGTCATATATAGCGAATCTACCCAACTAAAATCTGCGATAGTTCGATAACCGACTACTCCTAATAATAAGATAAAGAGCAGTAAGCTAATTGCAATAGTGATTCTCGATTTAAAAAAATTCATACTTATAAGTCAAATACTGAGGTTCGTTTGGTGTGTAATAAATCCTTGATTTTTAGCACAAAGCCCAAAAAGAGGTAAAATGCAAAACCAAATCCAAGAGTGGCAAACGAAAGGTACACAAACGAAAGTCTAACAGAACGAGCTCTTATACCCAAACGATCTGCAATTCTCCTACTCACGTGAAATCCGTGTTTTTGAAGAAAGTATACAAAGTCGTAAAAATTAGAACTCATATTATTTTATTTTAATTCTTCTCGATCGCCTTCCCATTCCAAAATTCCACCGACTAAATTAAAGGCATTTTCGATTCCTTTTGAATTCATAATAGCACATGCTTGACCAGATCGTTGGCCAGATCTACAATAGACATAATAATTTTTGGATTTATCCAATTGATCTAATTGATTGATAAATTCTGATCCTTGATAGATATCCATATGTATCATACCTGGAATATAACCTGATTCTTCTAGTTCAGAAAGGGTCCTGACATCAATAACAACTGCATTCTTGTCTTGGGCTAATTGGGCTGCCCAAGCCTCTTGTGATAAATTTGACATAGTGTAAGTTCTAGGTTCTCAAAATTACATTCTTTTTAATTAAGTCAAAAGTAGTTGTTGATATAAAAATTATTTATATATTTGTACATACAAATATTGTAATTACATGAATGTAGAGAAAATTATTCAATCCTCTGTAGAAATTCCTCATCGTCAGCGTACGATGATTCACCTATTATTAATCTACAACAATGTCTACGAACAACTGACAAGAGCTTTAAAGCCTTATGATGTATCGGTAGAACAGTTTAATGTGTTGAGAATTCTCAGAGGTCAAAAGGGCAACCCTATCGCTATGAAAGATATCAATGAACGAATGATTACTAAGATGAGTAATACGACACGATTGGTTGACAAATTAGTTGCAAAACGCCTTGTCAGTAGAAATATTTGTCCTAATAACAGGAGAAAAATGGAAATTCTAATAACTGATTTGGGAGCCACACAATTAAAACAAATGGATATGGTCATTGAACAGACTTCCAATAGCATACTCAAAAAATTATCGGACGATGAAGTCCAAACATTAAATACACTTTTAAATAACTTTAATTAAACATGAAAAAAACAATTTTATCTATTGCTTTAACTGCATTATTCACCTTAGGAGCCTTGGCTCAGGAATCAAAATCAGTAAAAACTTCTACTGTTGAGTGGAAAGGATACAAAGTAACTGGTTCTCACTACGGAACTATTAATCTTACTGAAGGAACTCTAATTTTTGATGGAGACACTCTATCTGGAGGTTCTTTTACAGTTGATATGACTTCACTTGTATCAAATGATTTAGAGGGAGAATGGAAAGGAAAACTAGAAGGACACCTAAAGTCTGATGACTTTTTTGGAGTTGAAACGCATCCATCTGCTTCATTAGTTTTTACAAGCGTAAAAGCGAGTAGCAAAAATTCTTATGATGTAACTGCTGATTTAACAATCAAAGGGATCACCAATCCAATTAACTTTACTCTTGCTGTATACGGAAGTAAAGCGAATGCTACTTTAAAGATCGATAGAGCTCAATACGATGTGCGTTATGGATCAGGTAGTTTCTTTGACAACTTAGGAGACAAAACTATCTATGACGAATTCGATTTAGTAGTCGACTTAGAATTCTAATTTTTACTTGTGTTTTAAAGAAGGATTATTATCTTTGGGACGTGAATAATAATTATACAAATACAAAATGGTGGTGGAACTCTCAATCGTAGTGTTGTGAGCTAGTCCCTATTGAGTATCAAAATACTGTAAAGGCTTGTCATCACGACAGGCCTTTCTTAATTAAAAAACATCTCTTATGCCCTATAATTTAGTATCACATCATAAGAAAATAATCGCTGACACCATTACTCCGGTAAGTGTCTATTTAAAGGTTAGAGACCACTATCCCAACAGTATTCTATTGGAGAGTAGTGACTATCACGCTAATGACAACAGTTTCTCCTATGTGTGTTTTAATCCTATAGCTTCTGTATCTATTGCAAACAATAGGTATACAGAAGAACACCCAGATGGAACATCGAGAAAAATAGAACTGGACTCTAAGAGTGATGTACCTGGTTTAATTTCAAATTTTGGAGGGTTGTTTACGACCAATAATGAGAATTTTAAATTCATTAATCAGGGGCTCTTTGGATATATGAATTACGATGCGGTTCGCTATTACGAAGATGTCGAAATTTCTAAAACAGAAGAAGCGACAGCAATTCCAGATCTCTACTACGCCGTTTATCAAAATATCATTGCGATCAATCACTTCAACAACGAGGCATATTTATTTGCGCATTGTTATGAGTCTGAAAATAATATTCCTGAAATCGAACAGCTTTTGAAGTCAAAGAATTTTCCGACTTATGAGTTTTCAAAAGAAGGGGAGGCTATTACGAATGTTTCGGATAAAGAGTTCAAAAATCTAGTTGAAACTGCTAAAAAACACTGCCAAAGAGGTGATGTTTTTCAATTAGTACTCTCTAGGAGATTTGAACAAAGTTTTAGCGGGGATGAATTTAATGTGTACAGAGCACTCAGAACGGTAAACCCCTCTCCTTACCTATTCTACTTTGATTACGGAAACTTTAAACTCTTCGGGTCTTCTCCAGAAGCACAACTGGTTGTAAAGGACAAAAAAGCTGAAATACATCCTATCGCAGGTACTTTTAAAAGAACTGGAAACGATGAACAAGATGCTGAATTAGCTAAAAAGTTAGCAGCTGATAAAAAAGAAAATGCGGAACACGTAATGTTGGTAGACTTAGCTAGAAACGATTTGAGTAGACACGGAAAATCGGTCGAAGTTGAAACCTATAGAGAGGTTCAGTACTTCTCACACGTCATCCACCTCGTATCAAAGGTTACTGCTCAGATAAAGGATTCTGTTTCAACCATGGAAGTTGTTGCCGACACCTTCCCTGCTGGAACCCTTAGTGGAGCACCCAAACATATGGCGATGGAACTCATCGAAAAATACGAGCCAACACCAAGAGGTTATTACGGAGGAGCAATTGGATTTATGGACTTCAGTGGAAATTTCAACCACGCCATCATGATTCGAACCTTCCTCAGTAAAAATCACCGTCTGTATTTTCAAGCTGGAGCAGGTATTGTAGCTGCTTCTTCTGCAGAAAGTGAAAACCAAGAAACCTACAACAAATTAGGAGCCCTTAACAAGGCCTTAGAATTAGCATCAACGATATAATGAAAGAGTTATTACTCATAGATAATTACGACAGCTTCACCTACAACCTCGTTCACTATTTCGAGGAATTAGGTATAGCGGTCGATGTGGTCAGAAATGACAAAGTCAAACTAGAGGATATTGAGGCATACAAAATGATCGTATTGTCTCCAGGCCCTGGTATTCCTGATGAAGCAGGTTCTTTAAAAGAGATTATCAAGCGTTATGGTCCAACCAAAAAAATGTTTGGAGTCTGCTTAGGACAACAAGCTATTGGAGAAGTGTACGGCGCCCAGTTAAAGAATTTAGATCGTGTCTATCACGGTGTTGCAACAGAGGTTGCAATTGATAGTACAGATCCGCTATTTAAAGATCTAGGAAGCACTATTCAGGTGGGAAGATATCACTCATGGGTAATCGATGCAGATTCAGACACCTCCGCTTTTGATATTATTTCAACGGATGAGAATGATCAAATTATGGCAATTCGTCACAAGGAATACGATATTTGTTCGGTACAGTTTCATCCGGAATCGGTACTGACACCACAGGGAATAAATTTATTAGAAAACTGGTTAAAGAATTGATATGAAAGAGGTATTAAATAGATTGATTCAACATCAAACACTCTCTAAATCAGAAGCAAAAGAAATACTGATTAACATCGCTAATGGCTCGTATAACACAAGTCAAATAGCATCCTTTTTAACAGTGTATATGATGCGTTCAGTCGCTGTTGAAGAACTTGAAGGTTTTAGAGACGCCCTTTTAGAACTCTGCCTCAATGTAGATTTATCTGCCTATAACCCAATTGATTTATGTGGAACTGGTGGCGATGGAAAAGATACTTTTAATATTTCAACACTCGCATCTTTTGTGACTGCAGGTGCTGGAGTTAAAGTAACTAAACACGGTAATTACGGAGTGTCTTCTAGTTGTGGATCTTCCAATGTTTTAGAGAATTTAGGAATAAAATTCAGCAATGATAAGGACTATTTAGAACGAGCTATAGATCAGGTTGGAATTTGTATTTTACACGCTCCCCTCTTTCATCCAGCTATGAAAAACGTTGCCCCAATTCGAAGAGAATTAGGAGTAAAGACCTTTTTTAATATGTTAGGACCTATGGTTAACCCAGCCTTTCCACCTAATCAAATGGTTGGAGTATTTAACCTAGAATTAGCGCGATTGTACAGTTACCTCTATCAAAAAACTGATAAAAACTTCAGTATTGTTCACGCTTTAGACGGCTATGATGAAATCTCTCTTACTGGCGATGCAAAAATCATCAGTAGAACAGATGAAAAAATAATCAGCGCTGCAGACTATGGTCTCAACCAACTTCAGATGAGTGAAATATCCGGAGGAAACACCATTGAGAACGCCGCTAAAATATTTATGAGTGTTCTTGAAAACAAATCGACTGATGCTCAAAAGCAGGTCGTTTGTGCCAACGCTGCACTCGCTATAAAAACAGTTAAAGAAATCGACTTAAAAGAAGCCTATCAAGAGGCGGTGGAAAGTATCGAAAGTGGTAATGCGCTTTCAGTGTTCAAAAAACTACAAGAGTTAAACTAATGGATATTCTAGAGCGAATTGTCATCGATAAACGCAAGGAAGTAGCTTTAAAAAAGCAACTGCTTCCTCAGCATCATTTAGAAGCCATGGCTCTTTTTGAACGCGATTGTATTTCGGTAAGTGATCGAATTACAAACAATGGTTCAGGAATCATCGCAGAACACAAAAGAAGATCTCCTTCTAAATCGGTCATCAACAACAAACACAAGGTTTGGGAAGTGGCTAAAGGATACGAAGGTGCAGGAGTAAGTGCTATGTCTGTTCTCACAGACTTCCACTATTTTGGAGGAGGATTAGAAGACCTGCAAATGGCTCGAGCGAGTGTAGACCTCCCTTTGCTTCGCAAAGACTTTACGATTGATCCCTATCAAATAATTGAAGCCAAAGCTTATGGAGCTGACTTTATTCTGCTCATTGCAGCCGTTCTTACAAGAGAAGAAATAGCCTCTTTTTCCAAATTAGCGCATACCCTTGGACTTGAAGTGCTCTTAGAAGTTCACAATTTGGAAGAACTTCAAAAATCCATCATGCCGTCATTAAATCTCATTGGAGTCAATAATAGAAACCTTAAAACATTTGAGGTTTCAAAACAAATCTCTAAGGATTTATCCTCTGAAATACCTGATGAATTTATCAAAGTATCCGAAAGTGGGATCAGTGAGATAGCGACGATCAAGGAGTTGAAAACCTACGGTTATCAAGGATTTTTAATCGGAGAAAACTTTATGAAAACAGATGAGCCAGGAGTGGCTGCCTCTGAATTTGTGAACCAATTATAAGATGAAGCGACTAAAAGACATACAACTCAAAGTTTGCGGGATGAGAGATGCTCAAAACATAAGCGAACTCTATGAGCTGAGGCCCAACTATATGGGGCTCATCTTTTGGGAACCTTCCAAGCGTTATGTGGATCCAAATACTTTTGTAGCTGTAGACCCAACGATTCAGTTGATAGGGGTATTTGTAAATGAAACTGTCGAAGTGATTTTTGAAAAAGTCATCGACTATCATCTCAGTGGAGTACAGCTTCACGGAAGTGAATCGGTTGAATTTTGCACACAGCTCAAAGGGTTGTTTTTAGAAAAGAACTTAGATGTTAAAATCATCAAGGCGTTTTCAGTTGGAGATTCCTTTGATTTTAGCCCTTTAAAAGCATACGAAAACAGTTGTGATTATTTCTTATTCGATACCAAAGGAGCACTTCCAGGGGGAACGGGAAAGACGTTTGCATGGGAGCTTCTTTCAAACTACAACTTAGACACCTCCTACTTCTTAAGTGGAGGAATCAGCGAATCGCATTTAGAGGATTTAGAGCGATTTTTTGAAGATAAGGCGTCTGAAAAGTGCGTGGCTATTGATGTCAATTCAAAATTTGAAATCAGCCCTGCATTAAAAGATATTGAACAATTAAAACGATTTAAAACTAGATTGAATCAATCCTAGTTAAAACTATAGAAGAATGAGTTATCAAGTAGACGAAAAAGGCTATTACGGAGATTTTGGAGGAGCTTATATTCCTGAAATGCTCTATCCCAATGTAGAAGAATTGAGAAAAGTTTATGTGGAAATCACTAGTGAAGATTCTTTTAAACAGGAGTTTGATCAATTGCTTTCAGATTACGTAGGAAGACCTACTCCTTTGTAC